>JBAQLI010000019.1:0-21303 GCA_049301735.1 Candidatus Methanoperedens sp. | reverse complement strand
TCGAACTATCGAATTATATTATTTGGATTCAATTAACATTTTTTTATTAACTTTTGGCATGTTTTTTATATGTTCGAAAGATCAGTCAAATTAGAAAACCGATTTTTTAAGTTAATTGGATTCCCTCCTTAAGTGTTAATGTACCAGAGTCTATGTATATGCAGGCAATTGAAGTATCTCATCTTATCAAAAAATTCGGCCCTCTCACCGCGCTCAATGATATAAATTTCTCCGTTGGCGAGGGAGAGACCTTCGGGTTTTTGGGCCCCAATGGCGCCGGCAAGACCACTACCATTCGTATTTTAACAGGGATCTCGCGCCCGACTTCCGGAACAGCAACAATTTTTGGTCATGATATTGAGCGCGACACCATTGCCGCACGGCAGTCCATGGGTATCGTATCCGAGAATTCCAACGTGTACGATGACCTGACTGCATGGCAGAACATGATGTTTTCCGCTGAACTCTACCATGTGGGACGCAAAGAGCGGGAAAAAAAGACAACCGAGCTGCTCAGGATATTCGGGTTGTACGAACGGTGCAATGACAAAGTGCACGGTTTTTCAAAGGGAATGAAACGACGCCTGACGCTCGCTATGGGTCTGGTCAACAGCCCGCGCCTGCTGTTCCTGGATGAACCCACCTCAGGGCTCGACGTACAGAGCAACCTCATCATCCGGGATGTAGTTACGGATCTTGTCCGTGAGGGTGTTACAGTTTTTTTAACGACACACAATATTGAGGAGGCAAATATTATGTGTGACCGGGTGGCGATAATAAATAAAGGAAATATCGCTGCGATCGATGCACCGGAACGCCTGAAAAAGACGATCCGGAGTGTACAATCGATCGAGTTCTCGTTTGATCACAGTTCTGCAGCTCAACTGGAAGAGCTTCGCCGCCTTCCCATGGTGAATGAAGCGCACAAGGCCGGTGACAAGTTTAAACTCTATACTGAAGATCCATCTGAAATTATCGATGCCGTGATGGCTTATGCCCACGCACACAATCTTAAAGTGATCAGTATCACAACTCTTGGTCCGAGCCTCGAGGATGTATTTATACGGTTGACTGGTTTGCAGCGAGGGGGTGCAGTTCATGCCATCGATTGATCCTGGGGGTTGGACAAAACGTCTTTCCCGCGAGCTGTCCGCTGCATGGGCGATCGCCAGAAAGGATATGAGGATATACTACCTCAAGCCCAACATCATCGTTTCCGGCATCCTCTTCCCGCTCTTCATGTTCCTGGCCTTTGCCACCGGGAAGAACGCCCCACCCGGTACCCTGATCCCGGGTCTGATCTCGATCACCCTCCTGTTTTCGGCACCGATCTCGCTGCATTCACTGGTGTCGGGAGAAAGCCTGAGTAGATTTTTCTATAGTCTCGGCATAGCGTGTCTCCCGATTGCCGTGGGTGTCATCATGTACGGTACGCCTATCATAAATGCACCAGTCCTTGTTATTGCTATGATACTAACAGCGTTCTGTTTTGCGACGCTTGGGACTATGTTCGCTGCATACCCCACCGAGAACGTGGGAGAAGTTATGTCGATGCTCAACACGTTCAGGCTGCCGCTGATCTTTATCTCGGGTGTTTTTATCCCGATATCTGCTATGCCCCGGATAGGCCAGGTAATCGCACTGATATCCCCCCTTACCTACGGAAATGATATGATCGAGTATGCGTATACCGGTAAATCGCTTTTTTCACCTGGGCTGGATATGGTCATGCTGGTGATTTTCGTACTGATCTTCCAGATCGCGGCAAATTACCTTTACAAGAAGTTTGATGAGTGAATGCTATGTCTAAATTTGTTTGCTAAGATTATTTAAATTAGGGGTTCACAAGCATTTATTTCCATTAAATACCATATTGATGAATCAGTATATTTATGAATAAAATAGTATATTTGTTTTGAGGGGGTTTAATTGATTGGAATCCATCATTGAAGTCCGGAATCTTACAAAAGTGTTCAAATCAAGGGGAAGGAAGATAACCGCAGTGAATGATATCAGTTTTGACATAAACAAAGGAGAGATTTTTAGTATGATCGGGCCTAACGGGGCGGGCAAATCCACCATCTTTGCCATGATGACCACATTAATAAAACCCACAAGCGGCAGTATAAAGGTTGCAGGTTTTGATGCTGAAAATGAAGATGACAGGATAAGGCCAGTAATAGGTATAGTTCCTCAGAAGCTCAGCCTTTACCCGGACCTGACAGCCAGGGAGAACCTGGAGCTTATGGGCAACCTTTATGATGTACCTAAAAATGTCATGGAAGAAAGGATTGAGTACTACCTGAAACTGGTCAATCTTGAAACTCATGCAAACCGTTTTACGGGCGGCTTTTCAGGGGGCATGAAGCAGCGCCTTTCCGTGATCAGCGCAGTGATACACGACCCGCAGATAATCTTCTGGGACGAGCCCACCACAGGGCTTGACCCGCAGACAAGACAGGCAATCTGGAAACTTGCCCGGAAGTTCAATACGGAAGGAAAAACTCTTATTTTCACTACACATTACATGGATGAGGCAGATAAACTCTGCGACAGGGTTGCTGTAATGAATGCCGGAAAACTGATGGCTCTGGACACCCCTGAGAACCTGAAAAAAACATCAAACAGTGCGAGTCTTGAAGATGTTTTCATTCACCTGACAGGCGAGGAGATACGTGATTGAAATGGATATAAAAACCGAGCTTAGAAAATCCTGGATAATTATGATCAAAGAGTTTAAACAGATATTCAGGAAAAAAGCATTCATGATACCGTTATTTTTGTTCCCGATAGTCATGATCATCTTTTTTGGCTACGGCATGGGTGGCACGGTCAAAAATGTTGATATTCTCGTCATCAACGACGACACAGGTACGGCTTCAAGTTCGTTTGTCCAGGAAATCGGAAGCTTCATCCCCAAATACGGCGATGTCAAAATGTTCTCGATAATTTATACTAAGGATATGGGGCAATCCGAGGCTGAGAGGAAAATAGACGCAGGATTGTATAAAGCAGTCCTGATGATTCCACAGGATTACAGCGAGCGCGTGGCAAGAAATGAGAGCGTGACCCTGACGCTTCTGACCGACTCCTCAGATACCACATCAAGCGGCATAATCATTAATTTTATGAAGCAGTTATTTGCAGGAACCTCAAATTCGCTTGTTTCTTTGAATATTCCTGATATGTACGGCAAACTACAGTACATTGATTTCCTCACACCTGCAATAATTGCCCTTACGGTGTTCATCGGTACTATACAGACCATGGGTTATGCGATAGCAGGAGAGAGGCAGGACGGCACCCTGGTTCGCATTATGATGACGCCTGTGAGCCGTGGAGCCGTAATTCTGGGTAAGACTTTACACCAGCTTATATTGCAGCTGGCAAGGGCTATGGTACTGATAATTGGCGCAATCGTTATTTTAGGGGTCAAGATGAACGGTAGCTGGCTGCTTGTCGCCCTTGTTCTAATCATCTTCACATTTGGCGCGGTAGGTCTTGGAATTGCCATATCTGCCGTATCAGAGGACATGATCTCTTTTCAGGCGATAAGCATGTTAGTCGCTTTTCCCTCAATGTTCGCCACAGGGGTTTTCTATCCCTTAAGCTCTGTTCCGGACTGGATGCGCTGGATAGCATATATAGTGCCTCTTACTTACGCTAACGATGCAATGCGCACTATCATGGTCAAGGGCCAGGGTTTGGCCTTTATAGCCAATGATTTGATAATACTTCTTTTCTTTGCGGTTTTTTATTTTGGTTTAGGCGTTTATCTTTTCAGGAGGGAAGCATGAAGAAAATAATGGGCATCCTATTTATTCTGATATATATTATCGTTATAATCTCATATGCAGCCGGGGCTTATGATACCCCTCAAACGTATAAAGTACCAAGGAGCTTTGAATTTTCAAAAAATTACTATAACGTTTATGGGAACCCTGATATCCAGGCCACGATTGTCGGCAGCAATGAATTTGAAAGAGGACAGACTGTTACCTTGCTTATAGATCTGATGAACAATGGTAAGTTCCTGGGTTTTGACCACACTGACAATACGCCTTCAACAGATGATGAAATATATGCGGCAAAGACTGAGATCAAGCTTGAGGATAAAATTGTGGATGCTACAGGGATATCCGCATCGCTGTCCGCGTATCCGGGAAGCCCGTTAGAGGTAAAATCCATAAGCCAGCAGGTTGGTTCTATAAGAAGCGGGCAGAATTCACTTGCGCCTGTGAAATTCGATATAAAGATTGATAAAAAAGCAAAGGCTGGAGAATATTCACTGCTCCTTGACCTCACTTACGATTACCAGCAAAACGTTCAGATAATAGATGCAAATGCCACGCAGCAAACCTATGATGCAAATTACTGGTATGGGATGATGAAGCAGAACCGGACTTTAAAGATCAAAGTGAAAAAACAGGCACAGTTCGAGATCATAAGGGCAAATGGCAGTCTTGTTCCCGGAAATTCCGGCACAATAGAGATCGCTATCAAGAACACTGGTGAGGAAGAAGCAAGAGATGTAAAAGCCATAATCACACCCTCAGATCCGATAAGCACGACCGATGATAAGGCATACCTTTCTAAAATGGAACCCGGAGACGTGGCAGTTTCATCATTTATGATCCTGGCTGACAGTAAAGCCGTGAACAAAACATACTCTATAGACACAGTCCTTCGATACCAGACACCTGAGGGGGATATCAAATATTCAGATATATTGCAGGCTCCTGTAGCTGTTAGACAGGTCGGGTTATTTGAAAGACTGTTCGGATGGCTTTAGGTAAAGAAATAGTTGGGAAGATTTGGGCCAGTTGATGCCTTAAGATATGAGTAAAGAAAATTAGGAAGGATTATATAGGAATCACAACGATTTGTTTAACACTTCCCGGCTATATAATCTAAGAGTAGTGAGAGTAGTAGTAATTGGGGAGGAAGAGGAGGAAAATATATGAATAATAAAAGATTAGCTGAATTGCTTTTGGTATCAATAGTAATTCTTATAGCACCGACAACTTTTGCAAAGCCCGAGTATCTTACAAATCTTACGGCAATTTATGGTGCAAGCTCATGTAATACTTGCCATCTTAATGGTGCAAGCGATGGACCACGTACTGGTTACGGAACATTGTTTGAGAATCAGGTAGATCACGTTACTAATGCCAGTGCAGCCTTGATAGCTATAGGTGCACCGCCAACCGCAACTATTACATCAACTGCCACAACGACCATGGCAGCAACGCCAGGGGTTACCACAGGAACAGTAACACCAGAAGTTACTGAAGAGACAGTAATACCAGAAGTTACTGAAGAGACAGAAATACCAGAAGTCGGGGGGACAGAAATACCAGAAGAGACTACAGAAACAGTAGAAGAGACCACAGTAGCAGCCACAACAACACCCAGATCTCCCGGATTCGGAATTGTAGTTTCTATAGTTGGATTATTTGCCTGGGCTATTCTTGAAAGGAGAAAAAATAAATAATTGAGGCAAAATTTGCCTCATTTTATTATAATTTGTCAGTATCTTAATGATTAATACATATTAGATGCATATTGATATCTATGGCAAAAGATAGACATGTTATGGAAGCTCTCGGAAAAACCCGGGTAGTTGTTGAGAATGGAAAGGTCATTGAAGTCGGTGAACCCCAGACAGAATACTGCCCTATATTTGATAAGGTGCGCGGGATCAAGAAATTCACCTCAAAGTCCGCAAAGGAAAATATCGAGTTCAGGATAAAGGATTTTGGCCTTTTCACGAAGGACAGGGCTATTGAAATGGAAATATTCGTAGGGTTTGGGGCAAGTGAGACTTTCATGACAGGATTGCGTCGGGGCCTTATTGATACCAGCGTGACTGCATGCGACGGTGCAGGCACTGTGATCACGAGCAATCCAAAACTTGCACAGGGTATGGGGTCTCGCATTTCAGGATTGTCCGAGACTACACCAATACTTGAGCTTATTGAACGGATACAGGAAGTTAATGGTATTGTTCTGGACCCTGCAACTGCTGCTCTTGACCAGGTAGCAGGTGTGAAAAAAGCGATAGAGTTGGGCTATAAAAAAATAGGGGTTTCTGTAACAAATGTCAGAGATGTCCGTGAAATAAGGGAACTTGAGAAAAAACATAATGTCCAGGTGATCGCATTCGGTGTACATACTACAGGTATGCCTGAAAATGAAGCAAAAGAATTCGTAGACCTTGTGGATATGACCACAGGATGCACTTCAAAATGGATCCGGGGCTGTGTGGCAGGGAAGACCATCGCCCAATTCGGTACTGCGATCCCCATATTTGCAATAACACAATGCGGCAAAGAAATGCTGCTTGAGCGGGCAAAAGAAGTGACAGATCCGGTCCTGATAAACACGATGAAACTGCCGGTACAGCCGGATGAGAAGCAGCCAAGACCGCTTATTTAAAATTTTATTTTTAAACATCAATTCAAATATGATCCCTGACTTTCTCAAAAATGCTCTTGCCCCTTGTTTTCTCTCCACCTATCTGGGCAAATTCCCGCAGTAGCTCTTTTTGCCTGTCTGTCAACTTTGTGGGAACTTCCACCTTTATTTTCACAAGCTGGTCGCCCTTCCCTGAATAATGAAGACCTGGCATTCCTTTGCCTTTAAGACGGAACACATGACCGCTCTGCGTCCCGGGCGGGATTTTCATCTCAGCCTTACCATCAAGAGTGGGCACGATTATTTCATCACCAAGAGCAGCCTGCGTGAAGCTGATTGTAGCTTCCATTATGAGGTCATTCTCATTACGGGTAAAAATATTATGAGGTCTTACATTTATTTCCACATAGAGATCCCCGGGTGGCCCGCCTTTCCCGCCCGCTTCGCCCTCACCTGATACCCGCAGCCTTGAACCCGTATCAACACCTGGCGGGATCTTCACTTCGATCTTACGTCTTTTCTGGACAGTACCACTGCCATGACAGGTCGTGCAGGGAGAATCGATAATGGTTCCTGCTCCGCGGCATGTCCCGCATGTGGAAGTGGTCATGAATCTGCCAAATGGTGTATTCTGTGTCCTGTTCACCTGGCCGCTGCCATGGCAGGTTGAACATGTCTTTGGAGATGTTCCGGGTCTTGCCCCGCTTCCATGACAGACATCGCAATTTTCAGTTCTCGGGACTTCCAATTCCACTGCTTTGCCTTTTGCTGCGTCTTCAAGATTTATGGCTAATTCGTAAAGCAGATCCGAACCACTGCTTGGACCCTCACGCCTTCCTCCTCCACCCCCTCCTCCCCCGAAAAAGATATCGAATATGCCTCCTCCACCCCTTCCGCGTCCCCCCATACCTCCCATACCGATATCACGGAAAAGGTCTTCGAAATCCACACCCCTGAAAATATCTTCCTGTGAATATCTCTGATCAATACCAGCGTGTCCGAACTGGTCATACTGCTGCCTTTTGCTCTGGTCTGATAACACTGCGTAAGATTCGGATATTTCCTTGAACTTCTCCTCAGCATCGGGTGATTTGTTCTTATCCGGATGGTATTGCATCGCCAACTTACGATATGCTGATTTTATATCATCTGCTGACGCTTTTTTATCCACACCAAGGATTTCATAATAGTCACGTTTAGTAGCCATAATTTATAAAAACCAATATCTATTTTTTTGTCTAAATGTCTTTGCATTAAAATATAAGTTGTGGTTTTCAGATTCACACAATATTCACACCCTCATTTATAAACAGGTGAATCAAATGAATACTCGGCACTTAGATTAAGGATTGTTATGCATATTAGAATAAATATATTTTTGATAACTCTTTCCGGGTCAATAAGGATTCCCTGGACAGCGAGGTAAGGGAATGAAACTCATACGTTGGCCGAAACTTAGTCTTTTAGCCAAATTTACCATAATCAGCTTTCTCATCACTGCTGCCATTGCCGTTGCCCTTGGATGGGGCATCCAGCAGCAAATGGAACAAAATGCACTTTCGCAAGCTACTGAGAACGCTGCCGACCATGTTGCCACTATTCTTAATCAGAAGCTGCACCAGGCGGATTTCAATGGAACTCTTGACCCTGCCAGATATCAAGAGATTGATTCACTTATTCGGGAGAATGTACTCAATAGAAATGTTGTCCGGGTAAAAATATGGAGCCGTGAGAGTCTGCTTCTCTACTCGGATGAGAAGGAACAAATAGGGCAGCGTTTCCCTGATAATGATGAACTCGAGGAGGCTCTTACCGGCAAGATCGTAAGTGCTGTTTCTCCGGAGAAAGAAGAAAACAAAGGCGAAAGAGAAAAGTATGGAAGGCTTTTCGAAGTGTATGTCCCCCTGTTGCCCGTGGATTCAAATCAGGTGGCTGGAGTTTACGAAATATATCAGGATATGGATGTACTTGAGCCTGGCATTGCCAAAATGCGAAACTTTGTATGGGTCAGCATCGGTCTTGGATTCATTATCCTTTACGGCTCTTTATATGCTTTTGTACGCAACGCCTCAAAGGAACTTATCCACCGCAGCAAGGAGAATGAGAGACTCTACGAAGAGACAAAGATCCAACTGGCAGAACGCCAGCGTGCTGAGAAAGAACTCCTCAAGCGCACCACAGAACTGGAATCAGCCAACAAAGAGCTTGAAGCGTTCAGCTATTCAGTTTCCCATGACCTGAGGGCGCCACTGCGGGCAATCGACGGTTTTTCCCGTGTTATGTTAGAGGAATATAATGATAAACTCGATGATGAAGGCAAACGATATTTGAATATAGTCAGGGACAACACGCAGAAAATGGGACAACTTATCGAGGATCTTCTCGCCCTGTCCCGTTTGGGGCGAAAAGAGATGCAGGTATCCAGGATAGATATGGCTAAACTTGCAAAAACTGTGTTTGATGAGCTCAAAGAGGCAAATCCCGGACGAAATATCCGGCTTGAAATTAAAACACTTCCACCTGCATATGGAGACCAGGCGATGATCCATCAGGTTTTTGTTAATCTTCTCTCAAACGCCATTAAATTCACACGATTTAAAGAAAATGCTGTTATTGAGATCGGCAGCATTGCCCGAATGAATGAAATTGTATACTATGTCAAAGATAACGGTGTTGGGTTTGATATGCAGTATTTAAATAAGTTGTTTGGAGTATTCCAGAGACTGCACAGCACCGAGGATTTCGAAGGAACCGGAGTGGGCCTTGCCATAGTCCAGCGCATTATCCACAGGCATGGCGGAAAGGTATGGGCTGAGGGAAAAGTCAACGAAGGCGCAACATTTTATTTTAATATTTTAGAAGGAGGAATGAAAAAATGACAGATATAAGTGAAGTGGAAATCCTTTTGGTAGAGGATAATCCGAATGATGCTGAGCTTGCACTAAGGGCACTTAAGAAAAATAATCTTGCCAAC
Organism: Candidatus Methanoperedens sp.; assembly: GCA_049301735.1. Classification (GTDB taxonomy): domain Archaea; phylum Halobacteriota; class Methanosarcinia; order Methanosarcinales; family Methanoperedenaceae; genus Methanoperedens. The sequence continues at coordinate 11,912 of JBAQLI010000019.1, read as the reverse complement.
AAGATACATCATGTGAAAGATGGAGCAGAAGCCCTTGAATTTATTTATTGCACCGGAGCTTATGCAGGACGCAACATGATGAGAAAGCCAAAAGTGATATTCCTCGACCTGAAGCTTCCAAAAGTTGATGGCCTTGAGATTCTGCATAAGGTTAAGTCTGATGAGAGGACAAAGACGATACCGATCGTGGTATTAACATCTTCCCATGAGGAGCGGGATCTTGTGGAGAGTTATCAATTTGGCGTGAATAGCTACATAGTCAAGCCAGTGGAATTTGATAAATTCGCCAATGCAGTTGCACAACTGGGAATGTACTGGATGTTACTGAATAAACAGCCGTAATAAACCATAGTACTGAAATATATGAAAAATGATCTTCGGATACTGATACTTGAAGATGATGATGCGGATGCCGAGTTGATACAAAACGCACTGCGAAAAGCAAACATCGTTTTCAAGTCGCAACGTGTCGATACAAAAGACGCTTTCCAGAAGAAACTTTTCGATTTTGAGCCTGACCTCATCCTGGCGGATTATACACTTCCAACATTCGATGGCTCTTCCGCATTAAGGATAGTTAAAGAAAAATATCCGGATGTGCCCTTCATTTTTGTTTCAGGGACAATAGGTGAGGATTTTGCGATCGAATCACTCAAGAGCGGTGCAACAGATTATGTACTTAAGGATCGCTTGAGCCGCCTTGTTCCTGCCGTTGATCGGGCTTTATCTGAGGCAAAAGAAAAGATCGAATACAGGAAAGCCCGAAAAGCACTTGAAGAATCCGAGATGAGGTTCCGTTCCGTGGTACAGTCAGCTAATGATGCGATTATTTTGACTGATAGTAAAAATGACATTATTTTCTGGAATAAGGGCGCTCAGACAATTTTTGGCTATCTGGAAGAAGAAGTGCTGGGCAAATCCATACAACATATCATGCCATGGCGGGATGAAAATGAGAATGAGAACGAGAAAAAGATGGGGTATTCCTGTGTTGCGGACGGCATAATAGGAAAAACGATTGAAACATGCGGGTTAAGGAAAGATGACAGTAAAATTCCTCTTGAAATTTCAATTGCCACATGGAATACCGGGGACCAACAATTTTACAGTGTGATTATGCGCGACATCACCGAGCGCAAGAAGGCGGAGGATGTATTAAAAGAAAAAGCCAGGGCTGAACTGTACGGTTTTATTGTAAGTGCATTGCCTGTTTTTGCAAGGGGTGTTCCCTCACAGGTGAGGAATAATCTTGTGAAGAACTTTGCCGGGCGTTTCGAGAATAATATCAGACCGAGGTTCCAGGAAGAAATGAAACGGCTGGGATATGGCCAAAATATGGAGAGTTACAGTATTGAGGACACAAATAAAATCCTTGATATTTATCTGTCATGGCTTGCAGGATTGTTTTCCAGCTTTGGTGTACAGGTAAGAAAAAAATTCCATAGCGCCAATAGTTCCCTTGAATTATTGAATTGCCCCTGGAAATGTGAGGCAAGGGGTAATCCGATATTCTGCTTTATCTGCCGGACAATCGTGATGCGAAGCTTTACCTGGACATCTTTTATAGGAAGTGCCAACCAGAATTCCAGCATAGCAAGTGGTTCAAATATATGTGTTTTTGAAATTCATGTAAAATCTGCGGCGATTGAAGGTATTAAAAAGAGGTATAATTAATTATGAATATGACGATGGAACGAATTAAGACAGGGATACCAGAACTTGATAACATCCTTGGCGGCTTTCCTGCAGGTAAAACAATTCTTATCACAGGGGATCCTGGAACGGGCAAGACTATATTCGGGATGGAGTTTGCAAAATCATGTTGTGAGCAGGGGATAAAGACCGCCTATATATCAACGGAGGAGAACGCCAGCGATCTTCGTCTCCAGGGGAAATCCTTCGGATGGGCTCTTGAAAGTTTTGAGGAGAAAGGCATATTAAAATTCATAGATATAACAGGAAAGAGGGTAGCAGAGATAAAGTCCGCATTAAGCATCAGCATGGATGCCCAAAAAGGCAATTTTGAGGATCTGATTGATAATTTGCCAGAAGGCACAAGGGTACTTATCATAGATAGTCTTGGAAACCATACTTCCAACCTCATGTCATTTGAGTTCAGGGACAGGTTCGATCTTCTTGTCTACAATCTGGCCATTAAGGGAATTACTGCACTGATTATTCTTGACAGTGTTACATCAAAGGAATTCAACGATATCGCTCTTTTCTCAGCATACGGCGCAATCCAGCTTATGAAAAGGGAAAACCCGTACACAGATCGAAGAGAAAGGGTCATGGATATCGTAAAGATGAGGAATACAAAGACACCAATACAGCTTATTACATATGAAATTGGCTCAAAGGGTATCGAGCTTATTTCGGCCAGTGATGTCCCTCCGGAACTTTGAGCACTGCACAGAATATTGCAGCAAAAAAGGTACACTCCATAATGTAAAATTATGCTGAAATCTAAAGAATGTCGAAGTGGGTAAGCTGGGAAACTAAAGATTTATTCAACAGAGCAGGGATTGAAGAGAGATTAAAACACAAAATTTCTCTTGAACCAATCCGAAAAGTTGAAACCACAAAGAACACAGAGAACGCAGAGATTTTTAAACATGTCTCTGTGTTCTCTGTGACCTCTGTGGTTCATTCGGAAATGTAATATTGATTGATTTTTCGGATAGGCTATTATGGAAACAGAAGATTTATTCAACAGGGCAGGTAACGAACGAGTGGAAAGTATTAAGGAATAAAGTAAAGTGGAATCTTGATGTTACGGGATTGATTCACACATTTTTCACACGTTAGTTTATTTGCAACACACAACGCTATTTAAAGAGAATAAAATTATTATACTGTTTCGAAAGCTGAATGAGTTTACAATGACAATGAAAGCCCTTACAAATGAAATAGCAGATATTGGTGTTGGCACACTGATAGTTTTCATTGCAATGGTATTAGTTGCAGCTGTGGCGGCAATTGTGTTGATCTATTCAACAGGAGAGCTCCACCAGAAAGCAATAATTACATCTAAAGATGCTACTGCGACAATTGCAACAAATTTTCAAATCGAAACCGTGGTTGGAGACAGGGTAAACTCTACTATGCCAGGCCTTCAACCTGGTATTCAATCTTTGTTAATTCGGATCAAACCAGAGGTGGGGACTGAATCGATGGATTTAAGGCAAATAATGATAATCTTAAATGAACATCAGTTTTTGAATTATTCAAATAATAGTGATACGGTAAATACATTTGGCGCATCCATCATACGCGATATTGATGGATCTTTTACTGCGAATTATCCGGTTCTTAACAGTGGAGATTTAGTAGATATTAACGTTCATGCTCTCAATTATACAAATCCAATTCTTATTCCAAGACAAACTATCTCATTATATATTAACCAGGAACGTGGGGCGTCTATACACCTTGAAATAACCGCACCATACTCTTTTGGAATAGATAAATATGTGAAGCTTTATCCGTGAGCTATACGACGATCGGTATCATTTCCCCGCATTCCGGGCATTTCCCATCCTTGATCTTAATAGTGCCCACACTGAATCCAAGGCGGTCAATAAGCAAGGCATTGCACTTCGGACAATATGTATTCTCATACTTATGCCCTCCAACATTCCCGAGATACACAAACCTCATCCCAACTTTTTTTGCGATATCATAAGCCATCTCAAGAGTATCAAGAGGCGTGGGATTAATGCCATCCATCTTATACATTGGATGGAATCTCGTAAAATGCATAGGTGTGTCCATACCCAGGTTATCATGTACCCACCGCACGATCTGTGTAATCTCCTCAGGTGAATCGTTCTTTGTGGGTATGATAAGCGTTACAGTTTCCACATGCATTCCCAGTTCCTTAGCCAGTTTTGTTGATTCAAGGACTGGAGCCAGCCTTGCGCCACAGGTTTTCCTGTAGAAATCCTCTGAAAATGATTTGATATCCACACGGTAGGCATCAAGATATGGGGCTATTCTTCGAAGCGCCTCCGGGGTGATGTAGCCGTTTGTCACATATATGGTCTTTAGCCCCGCCTTTTTCGCAAGCACTGCGCTGTCAAAAGTATATTCATGCCAGATGGCGGGCTCATTATATGTCCAGGAGATCGATTTTGACCCGGATGCCAGCGCCCGATTGATTGCGGTTTTAGGTGTTATCTCCATCGTATAAGACTCTTCCGGATTAACCTGGGAAATATTCCAGTTCTGGCAGTGCTCGCATCTGAAATTACACCCTATTGACCCCAGGGAATATGAAAGCGTACCTGGCAGGAAATGATAAAGCGGCTTTTTCTCGATAGGGTCAACGGCTTCACTCGAAACGACATTGTATATCAGTGTGTAGATTTTTCCATTCTTATTCTGTCTTGTCCTGCATATCCCCACTTTACCTTCTGCAATAGTACACCTGTGAGAACAAACATGACATTTTACTTTTTTGTCCGGAAGCTCATCAAATAATACCCCTTCTTTGATCATACATATATTCCCGGACTGGTTTCTATCTGCTTTGAGCGTTTCTTTCGCAGATCATCCTTGATCTTTTCATAATAGCTCATTATATCAGGCGTGACAGACGGTCCAGTCTCTTCAATTGCAGAAAGGAAATGCTTATGGCTCACTTTTTCTGCGTTTATGTTCTCTCGCATCGCAATGCGTCCTGCTTTTTTGCACACAGCGGCAATATCCGCACCTGTAAAATCCTGGGTTATCCTCACAAATTCCCCCAAATTTACATCCTCAGAAAGTGCCATTTTCTTCGTATGGACTTTAAAAATCTCTAATCTTGTCTTGGGATCAGGAACAGGAACAAGTATCATCTCATCAAACCTTCCAGGCCGCAAAAGCGCAGGATCGATTATATCAGGCCGGTTTGTCGCCCCTATGATCACAACTCCCCTGAGTTCCTCAAGACCATCAAGTTCCGAGAGCAATTGATTCACAATTCGCTCTGTTGCAAGGGGCTCGCCCTCGGCAGTTCCTCTTACAGGAGCAAGAGCATCAAGCTCGTCAAGGAATATTATAGCCGGTGCGACCTGGCGCGCTTTCTTAAAGATCTCAGCTATATGCTTTTCAGATTCGCCATACCATTTTGATAATATATCGCTCCCCTTTACGGTCATAAAGTTTGCCTCGCTTTCATAGGCAATAGCTTTGGCCAGAAGCGTCTTTCCAGTGCCAGGGGGCCCATACAGGAGAACGCCTTTTGGTGCTTCAACCCCTATCCGCTTGAATGATTCAGCATACCGCAGAGGCCATTCCACAGCCTCAGAAAGCAGATCTTTAACACTCTCAAGTCCGCCTATGTCATTCCAGGAAACATTTGGCACTTCAAACAATATCTCACGAAGGGCTGATGGCTGTATTTCCTTCATTACGTCTTCAAAATCCGAAGCATTAATAATGAGTTTATCAAGTGTCTCTTTGGGTATGACCTTCAGTTCAAGGTCAATTTCAGGAAGAACTCTTCGAAGAGAGGTCATTGCAGCCTCGCGGCATAATGCTGCGATATCTGCGCCCACAAAGCCATAAGTGCGATCCGCAAGTTTATCAAGACTGACATCTTCAGCAAGAGGCATACCGCGTGTGTGTATCTGGAATATCTCGTGCCGCCCTTCCCTGTCAGGTGCCCGAAGCTCGATCTCCCTGTCAAACCTGCCTGGGCGGCGAAGCGCCATATCAAGAGCTTCAGGACGGTTTGTCGCCCCGATGACGATCACATTCTTCCTTGATTTCAGGCCGTCCATAAGAGAAAGAAGCTGAGCCACGACGCGGCGCTCCACCTCACCCGTTACTTCGGCTCGTTTTGGTGCAATGCTGTCGATCTCGTCAATGAAGATTATGGCAGGGGCGTTTTTTTCGGCCAGATCAAAAGTTTCACGAAGCTTGTGTTCGCTCTCCCCGTAATATTTTGACATTATCTCAGGGCCATTGATCGTGATAAAATACGCCTCACTTTCGTTCGCCACGGCTTTTGCAAGCATGGTTTTTCCTGTTCCAGGCGGCCCGTGAAGAAGCACTCCTTTTGGCGCATCAATACCCAGCCTGTTGAAAAGCTCAGGATGCTTAAGAGGCAGTTCAATGATCTCCCTGATCTTACTCAGGGCTGGTTTTATACCGCCAAGGTCTTCATACATTACCTCAGGCAGTTCCGCAGGAAGTTCAACAGCTTCGGGCAGGAGTTCCACTTCAGTGACATCGGTTATCTTGACTATCCCGCCAGGATATGTTGAAAAAACATGCAGTTTTATCTCGCCAAGTCCAAATGAGCCGCCAAAGAATTCCGGGAATACCTGCTCGAACATTACATCCGTGCCCAATGATTCCCTCGGTCGCCTGACGCTTGTTGTCGATATGATGTCTCCCTTTGAGACCGTCCTGTTATGAAAAATTGCGCGAAGACTTTCAGTTGGCGCATAAATATGAATATTCTTTGTCACCGGGGCAAGTGTGACTTTTTTTGCTTCTTTCCACTCCGCTATTGAAACTTCCACATATTCCCCGAGGCCTGTCCTGGCATTTGTGCGTATAAGGCCGTCCATTCTTATGACATCAAGCCCTTCGTCTTGCGGATATGCCCTTCCAACCACAGCAGATGTAGAATGCTCTCCTTTTATCTCAACTACATCAAAAATATTGATACCTATTAAGTTCCGATACTTTTCATCAATCCGGACGATCCCTTTCCCTACATCCCGCTGGTCTGCCTCAACTACTTTCAATCTAATTGATTTTTCCATGTTACCCCATATCAACTGTTATTTCATTAAACCTGTTAAACTAAACTTTTATTATGTGGCTACCATTATAATATTGGTGAAATTATCATGGAAAGCCATACACTCGTACAATTATAGATGCTACTTTAAAGAAGAAATAATTAATGGATTGAAAACAGGGACGAAATCAATAATAAATCAATAATTATATTATCGGATTTCTCAAAGATTGATCATATCTATTAATCTTTCTGCCCATACGAGTTTTTTCTTCTTAAGAGGAGTTACATTCGTATCTTTAAAATCAAATCCGATCAATGTGATTGACTTTGCTCCCATTTCCTTTGCAATAAAAACGCACCTGTCACCATCAGTAAATCCCCCAAAATTATAGACATTGTTAAGGGGCTTTGATTGCGTAGTTCCTATCACTCTTTTCAGGCGCGGCAATTCTTCACCCAGCGCATCAATGTTATCACCATGGGCATGCACTACCATGATGGCGCCAAGTTCGCTGGCTTTTGCTTCATCGTCCATTTTGCCATCAAGGTCTGTAACGATTATATCCGGGGTTATTCCGTTGTTCATCAGAACACTGGTTGCACCGTCAGCAGCTATTACCACATATTTTTTAAAATCAATTTTTTTAATATCATCTTCAAGACAGGGCGCTTTGCCGCATACAAGAATATCCTTTCCATTGATGGCCTTTTGCAGGAATTCGATCTCAATAACATCAGGGGTTTTTTTCCTTGACTTTGTTTCAAGCATTTTTGAAAGCAGGCGAGCAGAATTTTCATCATATATCCTGTCAAAATGCATATCTTCAAGGATCAGTTTATATATCGGTTCCCATTCCTCAAATTTCATAGTGAACTACCCCGCCATTTCGGACGGGGCTTCCTGCTTCATTGTGTCTATGCTTAGACTACTCGGACAGGCTTTGATTCCCGCAGTTCCTACGGTATTCTTTGATCTTTGCAGTATATTGATTGCAGCGTTATGATCCCTATCAAGTACCAAACCACAATTAGGACATTTGTGTACTCTCATTGATAAGCTCTTTGGTACTTTGGTTCCACAACTGCTGCAATTCTGAGATGTGTCTCTTGGATTGACTAATTCTACAATCTTACCAGCATATTCTGCTTTATAAGTGGTGAACTGAATCATTTGTGACCAACCAGCATCGGAGATTGACTTTGCAAGATGATGGTTCTGCACCATGTTTTGTATTTGCAGATCTTCAAAAACGATTTTATCATAGGTATCTACTAATATTTTAGATGTTTTATGAGCAAAGTCTTCTCTTTGGTTTCTGATTGTTCTATGTACTTTAGCTACTTTGATTCTTTGTTTTGCCCTGTTGTTGCTTCGTTTCTTTTTCCTTGAAAGCTTGATCTGTTCTCTTGTCAATCTCTTTTCAGATACTCTAAGAAATTCAGGCGGTTCTATGTGTTTGCCTTCTATCCCCCTATGCTGGATAATTTTGATATTGCCTATTTTGGAAAGAGTAAGTTTTTCATTTTCAAGTTCAAATCCACTTTGAGTATATGTGAATGAATTGTATCTATCTCTTCCCTGAAACCTTGGATAGCCAAAACCATTGAAGAAGTTCTTGAAACTTCTATCCACTCTTTTCAAAGTATTCTGAAGTACTTGAGAATGCACTTCTTTCTGGAACTGAGTTTTATATTTTGGTAATGCATTCTGTTGGTCACGATAGGTTATCCATTCAGGTTTACCCCACGGAAAAACATCAAAACTTCTACACAAGTTATTCAGTTCAGATTGTCTTTTTCTCTCATCAAGAGAATCATTATAGAGATGTCTACAAATAGAAAGCGTACTGTTCAGTTTAACTTCCTGATTTTTTGTTGGATATATTCTGAATTGATACGACTTTCTCATTATGACCTCGACAATTGCTTTTCTGGGATATGTATTACAATTGCAAAGGGTACGATTCATCCCCTCCCTCTCGGAAGGGGACTTCTCTACCCTTTGAACCCACGAGTGAAAAATAATTATAGTTGAAAGCAAATGAACGCATATCTGCTAACCGGCTATCTGCGTTCATTTGTGTTTATCTGTGGTTCGTTCTTGATTTTTTACGCTATCAGTTTTTCATCCTCAGAGGATAATTTCAATATCCAGTTCCTCGGCCAATTCCTTGTAGCGGTTCCTTATCGTCACTTCGGTTATGCCTGCGACTTCGGCAACTTCGCGCTGTGTTCTCCTGTCACCGCACAGGATCGAGGAAATATAAATTGCTGCGGCAGCAACACCTGTAGGGCCTCTTCCGCTTGTAAGTTCTTTTTCGGATGCCTGCCTCAGGATCTCTACAGCCTTTGACTGGACTTCTCCGCGAAGAGTGAGTCCTGAGCAGAAACGCGGCACATAATCAATTGGCGATGTCGGAACAAGCTTCAGGCCAAGTTCTCTTGAGATGAACCTGTATGTTCTTCCGATCTCTTTCCTGCTCACTCTTGAAACTTCTCCGATCTCATCAAGGGTCCTGGGTACATTGCACTGCCTGCATGCTGAATACAAAGCTGCTGCTGCAACGCCTTCTATACTTCTTCCCCTGATAAGGTTCTTATCAACGGCTTTTCGATATACGACGGCTGCTGTCTCTCTCACGTTCTGTGATAAACCGAGCGCTGATGCCATCCTGTCAAGTTCTGATAATGCAAATGCAAGATTTCTCTCGGTCGCATTACTTACGCGTATGCGGCGCTGCCATTTCCTGAGACGGTATAACTGCGCCCTGCTCTTACTGGATATGGATTTCCCATATGAGTCCCTGTTTCTCCAGTCTATCATAGTGGATAATCCTTTATCATGAATAGTATAGGTCATTGGCGCACCGACACGAGACCGTTTCATTCTCTGGTCATGGTCAAAAGCCCTCCATTCCGGACCCTGGTCAATAAAGTCCGCATCAACTACAAGGCCGCATTCATTGCAGATAAGTTCAGCCCTTTCATAGTCATGAACAAGGGCGTGGCTCTTACATTCGGGGCACTCGACTGTTGCTTTCTCGAACTGACCGACCTTTTCTTTTTCTTTCTTCTGTCTGATGCCTTCTTTTATTTTCTCTCGTTCGGTCTTCTCAATTTCCTTTACTTTTTCAATTTCTACCATTTCACACCTTTCCTTTATGCCAAATAGACTCTTTCCTTTTTTAGTTTCGTTATTTCCGAGTCTTTTATTTCATTGAATAACTTGATAGATATGTAGGGATTCTTCTCCGGACCAAATAGTTCTTTTACTCTGCCTATCCTTTTCATAGTTTTTGTAACAACCATTGAATTCGGGTATAGAGCATTTGGTTCAAGTGTTTTATCGGCGCGTACTATCAGTATGTTATCGATAGAATGAAGAACAGTTCCTAATCTTTTCAATTTTTACCTCAGCGAAAGAGTTATATATTCAAATAGGTAGTATATAAGCATATCGCTTACTATTTATTTGTTCCGGACAATAATAACGTTTTTCATATCTTAAAAGAATATTTATATCAATCAAGCCTCTTATAGAATCATATGGAATATATCGAAACAATATGCCCTTCATGCTCGCCAGATACAGAAGTTAACCATATTATTCTTAAAGGGAGAAAAGAAGAATTATTGCAGTGCCAGGAATGTAAGTCAGTCCATAAAGAGAAAAAACCACAAAATTTACTGGTAAGGGTGATTGTAAGCAAGGGGAAAGAATCAGTTCATACAAGAGCAGTGCTTTCCGGTATTATACGAAAAGATGATGAGATCCTGATAGATGATGAAACAACGGGTGAAGCATATCTTGTAAAAATAACTTCTATAGAAGGTAAAGATAAAAGACTGGATGAGGCGAATGCAGACGTTATTAAAACGATATGGGCAAGGGCAATAGATGAAGCCATTGTGAAATTTGCAATAAGCCACAGGGAAACCACAGAGTCCGTATCTATGCGCGTGCCGGGTGACAGGGAATTTGTGATCGGGGATAAAGTGGAAGTAAACAACCGGAAATTAAAGATAGTACGGATAAAAATAAGGGATGGCGGATTTAAGAGTAGAAAAGGTGTCGCTATCAAAGCAAAATATATAAAGCGGATATATGCTGATTCCGGTATCAAGGAACCTAAACGATTTTCAAGGGCAAAGGGAGGGCGTGTTGTTATCAAAAAGAGGGAGTCATTATGGAGTTTGAGGTCAAAAGTAACCAGCTGATCGAGGAATTGAGGCAGCACGGGATACGTGAACGTGTGCTTGATGCGATGAAAAGCGTCCCCAGGCATCTTTTTGTTCCTGAAAGAGAACAGGAGAATGCATATGGCGATTACCCATTAATGATAGGTTTCAATCAAACGATATCGGCCCCTCACATGGTTGCGATAATGTGCGACCTTCTCGATATAAGGGATGGAATGAAGGTTCTTGAGATCGGAGCAGGATCCGGATATCATGCTGCTGTCATGGCAGTACTCGCAGGCAGCGGGCATGTCTATACTGTTGAAAGGATCGAATCCCTGGCATTACTTGCCCGTCAAAACTTAAAAAAAGCAAGGGTCGAAAATGTGACTGTGATCGTTGGGGATGGATCGCTTGGTCTTCCCGGATTTGCACCCTATGACAGGATAAGTGTCGCTGCCGCATCTCCTGAAATACTTAATACCTTGACTGACCAGCTTAAAATTGGGGGAAAATTGATCATACCTGTAGGAAAAAACTATCAGGAATTATATCTTGTTACGAAGACCGATGGTTTGAAAAAAGAAGTGAAAGGGGACGTAGTATTTGTGCCCCTTATCGGAAAAAAAGGGTTTTAAGTTAATTTAAGATTAGAGCGAACGAAGTTCACCTGATTGAATTTTCTCGACCAATTTGTTCCATTCATTCTTTTTCAATCTTACTATATTTGTATCTTCTCCGATCAATACTTCATCACCGATCGTTTCAACAGCCGGGCAGCAGCTTTTTTCGCAAATATAAACTTTCATTTTATTCACCGTATACAAGTAAGCATGCAAAGATATTAATGTTTTCATTTGTATGGGCTGTGGGACAAAATTACCCGGGGCACAGGTTCATCAAATTATGCCAGACACCCGTACATGTTAGCGCAGTACTAATACGATCATCCCTTTTTTGTGCCACTTTCCACCCAAACCACCTCTTATCA
>JBAQLI010000018.1:0-41010 GCA_049301735.1 Candidatus Methanoperedens sp. | reverse complement strand
TCAATTAAATTTTTAGTGATGAATCAGTTATATTTATTGATCCAGCGAATAAAATTTACTAGCAGATTTATTGAAATGCAAGTGCTAACTATCCATCTCCAATCATTTTGGAGAGGATACAAAAAATCCCTGGCGCGAAAATCAAGGACTCCTTTTCTTCCCAAGCTCATCTGCATCAACGTCATCTGGGAGGATGAGGAAGCTTTTCCCTTTGTGCGTCAGGACAAATACATGGCTTATGAACTCCTGAGGCAACAGCCCATTATGGGCCTTGATTTCTACAAGAAAATACTGGAAAAGAACAGCTGGCTGGAGACCTTCTTCCCTCAGATATGCAATAAAAAATCACAAGAAGTAGAGACAAGAAGAACATCCATCGCAAGAGTATTGAGGCTTATTTATTCAAACCGGGTTCTTTCGCATATGGGAGAAAGAATGTGCAGGGAAATTTCTTATCTCCTCTGGAGATATGTGCAATTCTCGCGCAGGAACAACACTGAAGCACTTTCTCGCGTCAGGTGGGTCACAGAAATGCAAAGGCCTTATGCTCTATTTGGTGACAGGATATGAGATTGCTGGATATAATACTTGCTGTGTATATCATCGTCCTTTTCACTCTTTTCATATATGGGAGCAATTGTTTTGTCCTGACTTATCTTAACAGGAAAAAAAAGAAAGAAAAACCAGCCAACTTGCCTTTTTACCCCATGGTCACTGTCCAGCTTCCGGTTTATAATGAACTTTATGTTGTGGAGCGCCTCATCAGGAAAGTTGCACAGATGGACTACCCTGTGGGGAATCTTGAGATACAGGTACTGGACGACTCCACAGATGGTACTACAGCCATTATACAGCGATGCATTGTCGAACTTTGTAATAAGGGATGTAACATCAATCATATACATCGAACGAAGAGAGACGGGTATAAGGCCGGAGCGCTCAGGAATGGCCTGAATTATGCATCTGGAGAGTTCATCGCTGTTTTCGATTCCGATTTCCTTCCTGACAATGATTTTCTCAAGAAATCCATCCACTATTTTTCAGATCCCAAAGTAGGAATGGTGCAAACCCGCTGGGGACATATCAATGAGGACTATTCCCTTCTCACAAAAGCGATTGCTATCGGAATTGACGGGCATTTCCAGATAGAGCAGAATTCAAGGTACAGCTCAGGGCTTTTCCTGAACTTCAACGGCACGGCCGGTGTCTGGCGCCGCGCCGCAATAGAAAAAGCAGGAGGATGGCAGGACGATACTCTCACCGAAGACCTTGATCTCAGTTACAGGGCGCAGCTCCGGGGATGGAGGCTTGTCTTTCTGGAAGGTGTGGTCTGCCCCGCAGAAGTGCCGGTGCAGATAAATGCATTCAAACGCCAGCAGTTCAGGTGGGCTAAGGGCTCGATCCAGTGTGCAAAAAAATTACTGCCTGAAGTGTGGTCTGCAGATATCCCTGTTTTTAAGAAATTCCAGGCATCGGTGCACCTCACCTACTATGCAGTCCATCCAATGATGGTAATTCTCTTGCTTCTTATCTTACCCCTGATTTTTCTTGCAAGTTCAACCTTCACGACATTTTTCTATTTGAATTTTTTATCAATCGGCACCCTGGGCCAGGTAACCATGTATGCGCTCTCCCAGCGCGATTTATATGGTGGATGGAAAAGCCGTTTGAAGTATCTGCCTGTCCTCACATTCCTCGGAACCGGTATCTCTGCCAACAATACGAAGGCGGTGGTGGAAGCACTGCTAAAGCGTGAAAGTACATTTGAACGCACGCCAAAGTTCGGGATCGAAAAAAATACTGATGAATGGGAAGGGAAAAAATACAGGGTGAATTTTCCGATGATCACGTTCATAGAAGCAGGACTTGGTATCTACGCTCTAATTGCGCTTTATTTTTCATTAAAAAATGGAAGTTATTTCCTGGCCCCCTTTCTTGCTCTCTATGTTATTGGTTACTTCTATGTCAGCGGACTTACTGTATTACACTCCATTCCACGCTCGTTGTATCCAAAATTAGCCATTGCCTTAATTCTTATTACAGCGCTGGCTTTGAGGCTCTACAGGGCAACAATGGGCGACCTTTCCGAAGACCCTTATCAGCACTGGCTTATCTCCGCAAACCTGGCTTCAAGCGGGGTCCATACCGACCCGATTTCGGGTGCCCTGGAAAAATGGCCGCCAGGATACCACATCGTGGCTTCGGGGGTCATATTCCTATTCGGGAAGGATATACTCTGGCTCAAGCTTATGAATATACTGCTATCCCTTGGAGGGATCTACCTTATATATAAGATAGCGAAGAGGCATTCAGAGAAGGCTGGTCTTCTTGCTGCCGCTTTTTTGGCCCTTAACCCTTTTGAGATCGTCACTTCCTCCACATCCTATACAGAGCCGATGGCGGTTTTCTTTTTTCTCCTGACAGTGTATCTCCTGCAGCAGAATAAGGAAAAAAAAGCTGGCTTAACCTTTCTTCTGAGCGCGGCGACAAGATACGAGGTCTGGTTATCCCTGCCTTTCCTGCTCTATGGAAAAAGGGAAAAGAGGTGGTATCTTATCGCGCCTTCATTAGTTTTTATCCTTGTGTGGTCGGCCTACTCAATCGCATTTCATGGTTTTTTTCCTGAAAGCATAATTGAGCAAAGTCACGATGTACTAAGTTTCGAAATTGGAAAGGGGGCGGTTAACGCAGATATAACAGGGCGCATCATACGCATACTTGAGTATTCTTTTATTTCATCGCCTCTTGTCTATGCAGCAGGTCTTTACTTTGCAGGGAAAAACATAAGAAAAGTCGGTCTTTACGCCTTTGTACTCGTTTATATTTTGCTGTTATTTTTTGCCACAGCCTCAGGGTTTATCACAGGTTCTTTCAGGTATTTTAGCTTCTTATTACCGCTTATTTGCATTTTTGCTGGAGTACAGTTCTCAAAGACCAAATATCTCTGGATCATTGCACTGATCTCCCTGATCATAGCACTTCCTTTTTATTTCAGCCTCTACTCGAATCTGGATACGCTTTACCAGCCTATGATCAGGGCAAGCGAGTTCGTCGGCAGCGCTGGCGCCGATAGCGTCATTTCCAATTCCCCGGTTCCTCTTTACTTCACAGGGCTTGCAACCTCTCATCTTTTCGGTCCTTCAATTCTTAAAAATGTAAGCAGGAATGATGGGATAAAGTTCCTTGAGAAGCACGGTGTGGAGTACATAATATATGTGGAATCACCGCCTGGAGAGCTTGAAAGGTTATTCCCGGGAATGGAAAATGGAGCGAATGCTTCCGGGCTTGAAATGGTCTTTGACCCGAATAGCTGGGAGCAAAGATACGGGGCAAAAAAAGTATATGTCTACAGGCTCTCAAGCGGATTTTTCAAAAGTACCGGAAGCTATATCACTTCTTCGCCTCTTCTTGCTGATATCGATGGGGATGGATACAATGAGATCATAGCGGCCTCTGATAAGCTCTATGTCTGGAAAAGAGATGGGAGTCCACTACCAGGTTTCCCGGCAAAGACCTGGGGATTGATAGCCTCAAGCCCCAGCGTCGCTTACACGAAGAGCGGAGCCATAATATTGGTGGGCTCAGATGATAACAGGCTCTATGCCTGGTGGTATAACGGTTCATCTTTATCCGGTTTCCCCGTGACTACGAATGGCGATGTGTTCTCAAAGCCACTTATTGTGGATATGGATGGAAATGGGGAGGTTGAGGTCGTTACTGGTTCAGACGATAGCAGAGTGTACGCCTGGTATTTGAATGGATCCATGGTACCGGGCTGGCCTCAAGAGACACTTGGATTCGTTTCCTCTTCTCCTGCAGCTGCTGACCTCGATGGGGATGGGAATCCGGAGATAATAGCAGGCTCGTGGGATGGAAAGCTTTATGCATGGCATACCAATGGCAGCAAGCTTTCCGGCTTTCCCCTGAAGACGGGGGATGCAATATGGGCAACTCCGCGAATAATTGATATCGATGGAGATAGAAGCCCGGATATAGTAGCTGCTTCAGACATGATATATGCATGGAACAATAGAGGTGAGCCCCTTCCCGGGTTTCCCGCCGAAACCGGAAGCTATATAGTGGCCTCGCCTCTGGTGGCAGATATCGATCACGATGGAAAACCAGAGATCGTTGTTGCAGGGGATGCCCTCTATGTATACAATACAACCGGCACTCTGAAGGAGGGCTGGCCGATATATACCGGATATTATTTCTGGGCATCTCCATCAGCAGGAGATTTTGATAATGACGGGCAGCTTGAGATAATTGTGGGCGACTGGAGCGGCAGTGTCTATTCATTCAAGGCAGACGGGACCAGGCTTTCAGGATTTCCCAAACACACAGGAGGGAAGATATTTGCCTCTGCTGCTATAGGTCATCTAGATAACGATGGGAATGAGGAAGTGGTTGCAGGTTCATGGGACAAGAACATCTATACCTGGAGCGTGGATGGCATAAGCTCTTACCGTAAAGAGCATATGAAGCCACCAAAAATCAAAGAAGGCCCTCCGGTCTTTTACGGAATATCTATTTCAAAAGAATACGGGGTTTTATTTTTAGCTGCTAATTTTTCAGGTTTGGTGGAACGGCCAAAGCTCAACTATTATGGGGACGATGGCATCTGGCATCCATCTCCAATGGTATTATCACAAGGAATGTATGTTGGCATGATAGCGCCGCAGATGCAGAGAATATTGAAATATTATATCAGCCTTGAGAATAGTAATCGGTCATATCGCTTCCCTGAGGTGAACTACTATGAGCTCAAGAACTGACGTACTTCTAATATATCCCTACTTTCACAGCGAGCCGGGGTGGAGAAAGCTCTGGCTTTTCCCACCGCTTGGACTTGGATACCTGGCTTCTGTTCTTCGGGAGAGCGGGATAAGCGTCAGCATACTTGATGGGACTTTCATGCTGCCTGAGGAACTAATTAAACGCGCCCGGGAGCTTTCGCCAGGCGTGGTGGGCATATACTGCATGGTCACAATGAGAGATAATGCACTCAAGGTAGCGAGGGCTCTTGGAAATCGCCCGGATAAGCCTCTTCTTGTCGCTGGCGGGCCATTCCCGACATCAGAGCCCGGGAAATTCCTTGAAGACTTTGATGTGGTGGTTTTGAGGGAGGGAGAGCAAACCATGCTTGAGCTTGTAATGAGGCATCTTGCCGGGAAGGAACTTGCCGGAATAAAGGGCATTGCGCTAATGGATGACAGCGGAATAATGAAAATGGACTTGAGGGAGTATATAGGGAACATCGATTCCATCCCGCATCCTGCCCGTGACCTGTTTGAGAACCGGAAATACATGAAATACTGGGAAAAAAAGTTTGGCTATTCCTGCACGCCTGTTATTACGACAAGAGGATGCCCATATAACTGCGACTACTGCGCACGCCCTGTGTTCGGGAACCGCTACAGGGAAAGGAGTTTTCAGGATGTTATCGGGGAGATAGAGGAAGTGCTGGAGCTTGGCTACGGCCGGGTGTGGTTTTCGGATGACGTTTTTACGCTCAATAAGGAAAGGATTATGGAACTCTGTAATGAGATAAAAAGGCGCAGGCTTGTGTTCACATGGGACTGCCTCTGCAGGGTGGATAATGTAAACTTCGAGCTTTTCAAGAATATGCGCGAGGCAGGATGTGCCAGAGTTTTGTTTGGAATAGAATCCGGTGACAACGGGGTCTTAAGTATGCTTAACAAAAGATTCACTGTCACAGAAGCGCAAAATGCGGTAATGATGGCAAAGAAAGCGGGGATCGAAGTGGGAACATTTTTCATGGTAGGCTACCCTGGCGAGACCGAAGAAACCATACTCAGGACGATTCATTTCTCCACACGTCTGCCCTCGGATTACCTGTCCTACACATTACCGTATCCCCTTCCCGGCACAGGGCTTTATAAGAGGCTTGAAGACAGGCTAACACGCGATGAGTGGAAAATGGCGGGGCATAATCTCCTCATGTTCAGGGGAGATTTCTCGCAGGTAAAACTGCGGTTTGCGATCCTTAAGGGCATGGTGCAGCACAGACTCAGGAAAAACGGGTACTTCTGGCTGGCTGATGGATTCGAGGCTGTCACTGATAATGTGTTCAAAATGCTTCGGTAGATGCAAAATTATTTTGAAATTTGATATATTCCGAAAAACGTCATGTATTGCTGGAACTGTCCATTCGAACCCGTGTCAAGTGATTTCGGGACAATCCTCAGATTCATATCTTGTTTGTCGGTTTTTTGTATTTTGTTTTCATTCATATGAATCTCCTTCGTTTATCAAGTTAATCTGTCCAGAAAAAGATAGGTAAAAATCTTCCTGTTCTTTCCTTATTATGTTCCTGCTCCTCAGTCATTCTTTCAGCCTTCTCTATTATCTTTTCGGTGTTATTTTGGGTCATGATCTCCTCTGGATTTTTATCTTTTCTCGGACGCTACTTATCAATAATTAGTATGATCATAATTATTTATATACATATTCGGTAAATAAAATGATTATTATAATGACAATGCTGCTGCATAAAAAAGCATGAGAAATCCAATTTCTTCTATAAAGATGCAACAATAAAGTCTGTACCCATTGATACAATTATTCTGGCAAAAAGCAGCTTGATAAATAAGATATATTACAATAAATGAATAAAGCCTTTCTGGAAGACTAAGACTTTACCAACCTCTTGACTGGAGAACTTCCTTATCAGATAAACTCCTTATATCAATACCTTTCATTACACCGCCAAGCCCCTTTGATATCCGGGCAAGCTCGGAAGCGTTTTCATAATTATTCACAGCTTCGACAATTGCAGAAGCCATCTTTTCGGGATTTTCTGCCTTAAAGATCCCTGAACCCACAAAAACACCGTCTGCCCCAAGCCGCATCATTAGAGCCGCGTCTGCAGGCGTAGCTATTCCGCCAGCTGCGAAGTTCACGACAGGAAGTCTCTGGAGCTGTGCAGTCTCTTTTACAAGCTCAATTGGCGCTTCTATTTTCCGGGCAACTGCTATCAATTCCTCTGAGTCTTTGCCTTTTAGCTCCCGCACGGTACTCATGATGGCACGCATATGCCTGACTGCTTCTTTCACATCGCCAGTTCCAGCTTCACCTTTTGTTCTTATCATCGCTGCGCCTTCGTTGATCCTTCGAAGCGCTTCTCCGAGGTCCCGGGCTCCGCAAACGAAAGGTATTGTGAATTTTGTTTTATCGATATGGTACATCTCATCTGCTGGTGTTAGAACTTCAGACTCATCTACCATGTCAACACCGAGTGCCTCAATTATCTCGGCCTCAACAAAATGCCCTATCCTTGCCTTTGCCATAACAGGTATGGTCACAGCATCAATAATTGCTGCAATAACCTGTGGGTCAGCCATCCTGGCAACTCCCCCGGATTTTCGTATGTCTGCAGGAACCTGGTGCAGCGCCATGACAGCCACAGCGCCGGCTTTTTCTGCAATCTGTGCTTCTTCGGGTGTTGTGACATCCATAATGACGCCGCCTTTTTGCATTTTTGCAAAACCGCGTTTTAAAAGTTCAGTGCCGTGTCTGAGATTTTCAAGTTGCATAACGTCCTAACTTCTTAATTATATCAGATATACTTTGCGCCGTTTTTAAATTGCAGGTATTTTCATCTCGATCACTTTCCTTAACGTGTTGCTATTTTATTTTTCAAACTCCTGCCAGTCTACACTCACGACATCAAGGGAATTGAGAATCACATATAGCATCTCTATTTGTTTCCCTGTAAACCCTTTTTTGAGTAGTTTTACCCTCTCATTTCTGGATTCAAGTATTGCCATGTCGATCACTTCCCTCAAATTGTACCCCAATAAGGTATAATTAGGTATAATAGGGTAATGAATCACTAAATACTTTGCGGTATTATGGATAATGTATAGTATGGCTAAAATCAAAACGAGTATTGCTCTTGATGAGGATTTATTAAAATGGGTAGATACACAGATTGAAAAAAGGCGATTTGCAAATAGAACTCATGCTATCGAATTTGCCCTTCAACAATTAATTGAGGATGAAAAGCCCCTTGCACGAACGGTTTATGTTAAACCATCCCAGGACTCAGGCTTGGCGGTGGCTGAAAGCTCTGGTAAAGAATATCAAAGAAAAAATGAATGATATTCGATTTTATTGAAAATAAAACGTCTATAAAAACAAGCTCGCAATCAAGCCGACAAATATCGCAATCGCGAAACTAAGCAAAGTTCCGATTAAAACGTACTCTCCCACTTTCCTTGTTTCGCTGAATCTGAAAATGGATTTTGCTGCTACCAATAAACCGATCGCTTCATATTGTGTTAAAAGAACAAAAGTAAGAATTAAAAAGCGTTCCAACCAGCCAATCCATCTTCCAGCTTTTTCTAAGCTTTCATCTTTAGGGTCTTTATTTTCGGTATCCTCTCTCCACTTTTCTGTTATTTTGCTGATTAATTTACTACTTGGCCAAAGTATGATGAGATAAGCTGCTATGATAACCCATATTTTTATTCCTGGCAGAAAGATTTGTTCTAAAACGGTTATATCATCGGGTTTTGGTTGTATTATCCATATCCAGATAGCCAGAAGAACTATAAAATGCCCAAGTTGATCGGTTAAGAAAGATTGGATATTATTTTCATATTTTGCTTTTATTCCGTCAATTAAAATATGTGTGACAGCGACTGCAATAGGAATCCAGATTAAACTCCATAGTCCGATGAAAAAATAGGCAAGGATCCCCGCAATTATCCCGTGCAAATAGAGGTGTTTTGAGTGCCAACCATTCTTATACTTCTGGTTAACCCATGAATCACTTTGAAATATAAAATCAGTAAGCAAATGTGCAATTATTAAACGAATCAGTAATGATATTTCCATTTGCGTGACCATTATAAGCCTCTTACCTTATATTGACCTCTCTAACCTTGCCTTGAATAATCATTTTAAAACGTTCTAAAAATGCCTGAACTGCCCAGTAGCCACTAGTTTTTAAACGCTGAGATAATGCTGGCTGGCTTATACTCAGGATTTTAGCGATTATTTCCTGGGTTATTTCCTCCTCTATTATTCCTTGATCTCCTATTCCTTGATCTCCTTGATCTCCTTGATCTAGTACAAGATATTCTCTTTTCGGCAATTGATATGCAATTGCTTCAGCCTGTTCCTTTGTCCATCGTTGAATTATCGCATCAAGTAGGGCACATTCTGTTCGCAATTCTTCATTTATTTCAGTCCATGGTGTCCTTATTATTAAATTTTGTTCGCTTTTTTTCATTTTGTCAAGTTCCAGACCTGAATTTCTAAAAGCTTCACCGTCACCCTCTCCAGCTTGATCCGGGGGCAAATAATCAATCGTTCCTATACCAATGGCAATCCTGGCATCCAGACGTGTTCTTTTTCCTTTGAATTTTGATAGTAAACTGGCACGAATAATTAATGCAGCATTGAGAGCTTCGTCAGGTCTGGATAATACTCCCTGAAAGCTATCACCCCTAAAAACCACAAACTGTGATGCAATAATATCAGATGAGATTTTTTTGAATGAATCTTTGAGATTTGATAAAACTTCCTCACGTTGTTGTATTCTAAATCTCGAAGAACCAATTAAATCGCCGGTTAGAACCGCATATATTTTTCCAGTTTCCATAAAGACACCATTTGACAATAATATAAGGCTACAACCTTATAATACCATATTATAAGGCTACAACCTTATATTTATTTTTTCATCCTTCGGGCTTGCGTAGCAAGGAACGTATTAAGGTCTCTGAGCAGTTATGATAAAAAAATGAGTGGGGGAGCGGACCCTGTGTGCTTGCAGTAATTAACTTGCCTACTGCCAATAAATTGGATCAAGGGGTAGGGGGCTTAGAATTCTTCTATAGAATTATTACTTTCATATTCTCTCGATCTCTGGTTATCCATCTGGAGAGCCATATTTCCCGTAATGACCTTCTACGAATGAAACTTCTTTCTCTTTACCGCATTTTTCGCAGATCGTTAAGCTGCCTTCCTTTTTCCATTTGTGTTTACCTTTTAACTCCCACACGACCACCGTTCGCTAATATATCTATGCCGATCTTCTTTAAGTATTCCTTTGACTGCCCTTTTCCGTGAAGCAGGACTTCTATAAGGTCAGGAACTTCATCTATGTCTGTACTTAGATTAAAAGAGTCAAAGATCTCTGTATGAAGACCTGAAGCGATCTTGAAATGTTTAAGAAAACTTGCACCATAATAATCCACATGGAAACTTGCAGGGTCGCGGATAAATATTGCATTTGTGCCTCCCATCCTTCCGGGTGCGATCACGATTTCGGCATTGGATGAAACAATATCCAATATGTTCTTTGTTGAGACAAGGGGGATATCCGCCATGATTATTAGGACTGGCTCATTTATTTTATGTGAAGACATCTTGCCAAGATATTCATTCAGGGCTTCATTCAAACCCATCTCGGTCAGAACGATATTTACACCTTCGACCTCGATCATTGATGTGGATAAAATATCGATCACGCCAAAACATCCTGATCTTACAAGGGTTCCAGCCACGTCATTCAACATTGCCATCGCAAGCTCTTCGCGCTCTTTTTCAGATAGCAATGAGCTTAACCTTGACTTTGCATTACTTTTCCTGAATGGAATGACGGCCCGCATATTCCCTCAAAAGACAGGTATACCAATAAAAAGCTTTGGAAATTATCTATGGGACTTTTTCAAGCAAGGAATTAATAAATAGTTTCATACTTGAACACAAAACCTACTCAACGCCTGCCAGTACAGCAAATCCTCATTTTTTAAAATACTCTTCAACTGCACCGCCTTTTGCGCCGTTTCCGGCATTGTAAGAAACAAAAAAAATCAAAGCCCATAGGCATACGCATAATTCAACTTCTTAATCGTGCTGTGCGCCTTGTAGTGCCACGCTTCACGCTCGCGAATTCCGCAATTTATGCATTCTATTTCAATGTGCTTGTTTCCCATCTTATCAACAAACTCATTTATGAACGACCACGCCGAATCTTCTTTTAGTGTCTGCACAAAATCACCATCCAGTCCCTCGCGAGCATACTATAATTATATATTTTACTGCTTATATATATGGCGTGCCGATATATATTTTATAGTATATATGTATATCACAGCAGATTCAAATACCATACTTTTAATAGGCACAATAAGCCTTTGAAGAAGAAAGCAAATTAGAAAAAGATAAGGTATGATTAGCTTAGAACAACTCATTCAAAATAATCAAACTGTCCCCAATGCACTCACATTTTTTCAGACTATTCAACCTGTAGCTACCAGTATTGCTGCAATATTGACAATTTCTGCAATAATTATTGCATATTATAAAAAGTCTGCTTTGATGAATAAAATAAAAAAAATATACTCTAATATAAAGCAATTTATGGCGTTTCTACGATTGTTTCCACGGCTACGGGAGGTTAGCCATAGAAATTTAAATGACCTTCACTCATTGATAGACTTCAAAATATATAGGGCATCCATAAATAAGGCGGGAGCATCTCATTATTTAGAATTATATTTTTATATCATAAATTGTAGTATTTTTAATTATGAAACCATAGAATTCTCCATAGTCATTAATGATGAGTATGGTTCTTACCTCACTACAATCAATAAATCTAAACAAATGAATTTGCCTTTTCAAGCACTTTTTTCTGATAGATTAAAACAGGAATTACCATTGAATAGTGAAATATTAAAAAATGTAAAAGACGAATGTAAATCGCTACAAATTCAATTTAGTGAAGTTAAAATACATTTAACTGGAGACAAAAAGATATCTATACCTTTTGGGACTTATCCTTTAGTTATATCGCCAAACAATATTGAAGCATAAAATTTTGAAATCTTAGTATAGTCGGTCATAGTCGATGCACCCGAAATTATTAGTACATATACGAACAATATATCCTTAATGTTATCAAGCAGCAAAAAAGGAAATAAAACTCTCAAACGTAAAGTCTTAACAGAAGAGCTTCTAAAATTCCAAAGAAGTTCATCTGATCATTGGATATGGAAAAGGTCTGAAATAATCCGCCTTGCATCTTCCGGATATAATAACCTGGAAATCCAAGAGATTACAGGAGTTGATGAAAAGAACATAAGAGATTGGATCAATCGGTTTAATGCTCTTGGTTTTCCAGGCTTATTACGTAGAAAAATTACCAAACACAATGGTAAACTAACATCAGAAGAAATAGAATATTTAAAAGAAATATTAAAAAATCCACCCAGTTTGTTTGGATACGATGTTTTCGCATGGACCGTAAAGCTGGTTTGGCAGCTAATCCAGGATGTTTTTGGGATAAAATATCACCGAAGGTATGTTTATTCGTTTTTGGGAAGAATAGGATTCAAAATAGCAAAGCCTTATCCAATTCATATAAAGCAGAATGAAAAGGAAGTGGAGAGGTTCTACTCACAAGTTTTGCCAGCACTTCAAAAAAAAGCAAAAATTTGAGGGGAAAGGATTGAAAGTTGTTGTCCTGGCTCAGGATGAATCACATATTCGAGTAGAGTACCCAAATATTCGTGTGGTTTGTCCTAAGGACGAAAAACCAAAAATTAAGGCCAATTGGAATAAGAATCTTAAGACATCGATCCATGGTTGCATCGATAATGAAGGAAAATGGACAATTACTCAGAGTGATACTGCTAACAGAGAAACGTTTTGTCGGCACCTGGATAAAGTTATCGAAGATTACCCGGAGTATCAAGTGTTCATGCTTCTGGTTGACAATGCCAAATATCATCAAGGGGATATGGTCAGAGAGCATATCTATAAGCTTCGTGGGCAAGGAAAGAACATTAAGTTGGTACATTTTCCCAGATACAGCTCAGATTTAAACCCAATAGAACAAGAATGGAGATCTTTTAAAAAAGAGATTCACAACAAAATCATTCTGGTAAAAGAAAGGTTAACTTCTGCTGTTGCAGAGGGGATTGCAGCTATATCGTCACCAAAAGGTTTATTGTCAAAATATTTTCCAGTTTTATTCGGGCAAAATTAGTATGATTGACTATATTATGGTGTAAACAATGTCTGAAAGTAAATTGGAGGATTTGATTAAATTTCTTGAGGGATGCTTGAAAGAAAAAGGATTGAAAATCTCAAAGATAATTCTATTCGGCTCACAGGTCAAAGGAACAACCACTGAAGAAAGCGATGTTGATATTCTAATCATATCAGAAGATTTTCAGGGAAAAGACATTTTTGAAAGGGCAAGATTAACCAAATACGCTGAAATAATGACTCTCAAGAAATTCATGATGCCTCTGGATATTGTTACCCTGACATCGGAAGAGTTTGAGCGTGGAACTTCCCTCGTTGTTGAATATGCCAAAAGGGGAAAGTAATGTATGCCGCATAATCACTATTTTCGAGACTTTATATTATCTTCTGGTACGAAAGAAACCACAGAGCGCACAGAGGACACAGAGAATAATTACGACTCTGTGATCTCTGTGTCCTCTGTGGTTGATTATCATTGCCTGGATCAATTATCTGGGAAAAGAAAAATGGATAAAAAATGAACACAAGTGCCATAATATCAAAAGTATGGAGCTACGCACACGTACTGCGGGATGCTGGAGTGGGCTACGGCGACTATCTGGAACAGTTGACATATCTGCTTTTCCTGAAAATGGCAGATGAATATTCAAAACCACCGTATGACCGTAAACTTCCGATCCCGGAAAAATATCATTGGGAAAGCCTGGTATCGAAAAAAGGCGCTGAACTGGAATCCCATTATACAGAACTTCTCCGTGAATTAAGCCAGGCCAGAGGCATCCTTGGACAGATATTTACAAAATCACAGAATAAAATTCAGGATCCGGCTATGCTATCGCGTATCATAGGCATGATCGATAATGAAAACTGGAGCCTGATGGGTACTGATGTTAAGGGGAAGATCTATGAAGGACTGCTTGAAAAAAATGCAGAGGATGTGAAAAGCGGTGCCGGCCAGTATTTCACTCCCCGTTCGCTTATCATGGCAATGGTTGAATGCATTCATCCTGAACCTGAAAAAACGATATGTGATCCTGCATGTGGAACAGGAGGTTTCTTTCTTGCATCGTATGATTTCTTAAGCAACCCTAAGAATTACAGTTTGAATACAGAGCATAAAAAATTTCTCAAAGACAGGACATTTTCAGGAAATGAGATCGTTGCAGGCGCAAGAAGAATGTGCCTTATGAATATGTTCCTTCATAACATTGGCGAAATCGATGGTGAATCTTATGTATCATCAATGGATTCACTCGTATCCGATCCGGGCGACCGCTATGATTATGTACTGACAAATCCGCCTTTTGGAAAAAAAAGCAGCATGACATTCACAAATGAAGAAGGGGAACAGGAAAAAGAAGAACTTGTTTATAATCGCCAGGATTTCTGGGCAACCAGTTCTAACAAGCAATTGAACTTTTTACAGCATATACATACCCTCCTGAAATCGAACGGATGCGCCGCCGTTGTTCTGCCTGATAATGTATTGTTTGAAGGAGGCGCTGGAGAGACTGTCCGTAAAAACCTGCTTGCAACAACAGAACTGCATTCAATTTTAAGGCTTCCCACGGGTATTTTTTACAAACAGGGTGTAAAAGCAAATGTTCTCTTTTTTAAGAATAAGCCGGCAAGTAAAATCCCATGGACAAAAGAGGTATGGATATATGATTTTCGTACCAATATTCATTTTACGCTGAAAGAGAAAACGATGAAATTCGAGGATTTATCGGATTTTATCAAATGTTACAATCCTGGAAACAGATATCATAGAAAAGAAACATGGTCACAGGACACTCCGAATGGGCGGTGGAGAAAATTCTCGTATGAGGAAATAGTTTCAAGAGATAAAACAAACCTTGATATTTCCTGGGTAAAAGATGAAAGCCTTGCTGATCTTGATAACTTGCCTGACCCAGGATTTCTGGCAAATGAGATTATTGAAAACGTAGAAGCCGGACTTGAAAGTTTCAGAGGAATTGTTGAAACTATAAATGGAAATTAAGAATCTTACTTAATAAGAGCATTATTTTGAATAATTGACCGCCTCAGGCTTTCTTTGAAAGGAACTGGTTCAAACCCGAATATGGTATTGAGATCATTCAGCTCGCAGACCATGTTATTCTGCAAGGACTCGATCAGCCAGTAAACTACATTGGGATCTACAGGCGAAAGTTTTCCCAGCACCATTGACGATATCCAGTGCCACGAACCCGGGATGCGAATGAACGTTCTTTTCAACCCAAGTTCTTCTGCATATTGTTGTATCAGTTCTTTATAGGTCAAAACCTGGGAACATCCGATATCATAACATTTGTTCACAGTTTCTTTTTTTTCCAGGCATTCAACAAGATATTTTATCACGTCGTCAATGAATATCGGCTGCACGTGTGTATTTTCCCAGTCAAGAACAGGTATAATAGGAAATTTTTTAACGACTGTATCAAGGATATCAAAAGCTGCGCCGCCGCGCCCGATGATCACAGAAGCCCTGAAAATAGTATAATCAATGCCACTGTTCCTTATAATGTCTTCAACTTCTTTCCTGCTTTTAAGATGATGGGATAATTTTTCATTCGGATTTCTCATTCCTGTGAGGTGGATTATCCTTTTGACACCATTGATTTTGCACGCCTCTACCATGTTTTCTATTGCAGTCCTGTCAAGAACATCGAATCTTTTCTGTTCACCTTTTGGCTGATTTCCCATCATGTGAATGAAATAATATACTGTATCGACACCTTTTGTCGCTGCCACAAGCGAATCGCTATCAAGGACGTCCCCGGTGATATATGTGATATTCGGATCATCGGATGATGTTTTTTGTTTCCTGACAAGGCATCTCACTTGCAGGTTTTTCAGGGATAAGGCCTGCAAAACACGACTTCCAATAAAACCCGTTGCTCCTGTGAGTAAGATCATATCAGGACTGTGTGCGGTGAAAAGTATTTAACATATCGATATATTTTCAATTCATCAGCTTAAGGAATATATCTTCAAGTGATGTCTCGACGGTTTTTATATTGATGATTTTCCCGTTGTGTTTTGCCACCCAGCCTGTAATGTTGTTAAATTCATCAATGTCGTGTGTTATTGTGATAAAATTCCCGTTATTTTTCCGGGCCGCAAAATCAAAGTTATCCCTGACATTGAACTCAATTGAATATTCAATTGCTCCGCACATTTTCCTGATCTGGGGCATGGTTCCGATAGAAACCACTTTTCCCCGGTTCATTATCAGGATATGGTCGCATATGCTTTCAACCTGGTACAGGTTATGTGCGCTAAAAATTATGGTTTTCCCCTGTTTTTTTAGCTCTAATACGAAATCAGACAGATATTTGGAAGTTGTAGGATCAAGACCTGAGGTCATCTCATCAAGGATCAGGTATTCGGGATCATTTATCAAAGCCCTTGCTATTGCCACTTTTCGCTGCATACCCTTTGACATCTCACCTATCTTTTTATCTCTCGCATCAAGTTTAAGCGCATCCAGGAGTTCCCCGATCCGGGTGAGGGCAGTTTCCTTTTTGATCCCATAGATCTCTGAGAAAAACATGAGGTAATCAATTGCCGTCATTCCTTCGTATAATGGGCTTTCCTCAGGCAGGAAACCAAGTTTCTGTTTGATTTTCCTGGGATTTTTCCTGATGTCTAACCCTTGTATTTTTATACTGCCAAGGCTTGGAATAATTAATCCGCTCAACATTTTAAGAGTTGTTGTCTTTCCTGCGCCGTTTGGCCCGACAATACCGAAAATCTCACCTTTCAGGACATCAAAATCCAGGGACTCAACAGCGGTAAAGCTTCCATATTCTTTCCTGAGCCCTGTTACTTCGATTTCATTCATAATAAATACTTATTTATTTCATAAGCATAATAAGCATTATGATGAAATAAATGAGAGAAATGAGCTAAATATGAGTAGAATATTTACCATAGCCAGATGGGAATTAAGGAAGACAAAATCAAGTTTCAGTCTTAAAACCCGTTTTTTTTCTTTCATAATATTGATCCTTATAGGGACCGCTTCTTTTTTTGCAGCACAGTCCGGTTTGCATATAAATAATAATATTTACAGGGTTGCTGTGACGGATGCATCCCTTGCAAGGGTTTTACAAAGCGATGCTAAATTCGAAGTTTACATTGCAGGTGAAGGAGGGGCTAGATCTCTTTTTGAAAACGAGGGAATTGATATTCTCATAAACGGCGATAAAATTTACTACCACAATACTGAAAAATCAATATCGGCTCTTGATGCTCTTGACAAGGCCATAAAAAAATATGATGAAGCAAGGCTTTTGTCATATAATGACCTGAATAATACTTTTCCTGTGTGGATCAACATAAAAAATATTGTCCGTGAACAGGCTTTCCAGGCGCCTTCTATCAATAAACTCCAGATACCCGCGCAGGAGGATCAGGCGCCGGGGACAGGGATAGGTCAAGTTCCGGAGGAGGATTCCCAGGATATAAAATCATCAGTGGAACCCGTGGAACCGGATGGTTCTGCGTCCGTCCCCAAAAAACAGGGACTAAATATAAATATCCCGGAAAAAACCACTGAGAATATACAAATTCCTTCTATCAGGGAAATAACGGAAAATAAAATAATTTCACCCATTAATGAACAAACCCTGGCAACACCCTCTCATTTTAATCCATCTATCCCTTTTAAATCTGTTGTCCTGAGTTTCATATTTATCTTTCCTATTTTTTTTATCGCGCAGTTTTTTTCATCAAGCATTATGGATGAGAGAATAAAGAGAAAAGGTGAACTTTTGCTTGTAACACCTGCCAGTTCTTACCAGATCGTCCTTGGCAAGCTTTTACCGTATCTACTGGGCTCAATTGCGCTTGTGGCCCTAATGACATTTAAACTGGGGGGAAGCCCATGGATAATCCTGATATTGCTGCCTGTTTCCCTGATGTTCCTTTCAACATCCTTCCTCGGTGCAATAATTGCACGCAGTTTTAAAGAACTCAGTTTTGTGCTTATTTTCCTTTCAGTTTTCCTGTCCGGCTATATTTTCTTTCCCGCGATGTTTGCAAATATCCATGCCATTAGCATCATTTCCCCGATAACACTTGTTGTCAGGCTTCTTGAGAATGAGACTGTTTCGATAAGTGATTACATGTTTTCTACACTTCCGTTTTACCTGTTATCCATCCTGATCTTCATATTCGGCATTTTCATTTACAGGGAAGAAGACCTGTTCACACAAAAATCCATCAAAGAAAAACTTCTTGATTCGATCCAGGAATTTATTAAACGAATTCCAGCTCCTCTATTCTCACTCAGCATCGCCCTTCTTCCCCTTGTATTTTCAATCCAGTTGATGCTCATTGTTTTGATGTTTAACTTTCCTATTCGCATCGGGATCTTATTATTTATCATTGTTGCTGCTTTTGTTGAAGAACTGGTAAAATCAGTGGGGATCTATACAGTATTTTCCAGGAAAATATCTGATATCACGACCGGAAATGCCCTTAAATTCGGGATATTATCCGGGTTGGGTTTTTTTGCTGGTGAAAAGATCCTGCTTCTTGTTGTCATTGCCAGTATCGCAGGCTCAGCGTTCGGGTCAGTGATGGGGATCGGACTTCTTGTTTTTCCTTTGCTTTTACATGTCAGTTCCACAACAGCAGCATCACTGGGTATGAGATACCTGGGGTATCGGGAGTATCTTGCCTGTGTTGTCCTTGCATCGATCGTTCATGCAGCTTATAATCTTTATCTGGTAAGGAGTGTTGTTTTTGGCTGATACAAGGACAAGGGTTATTGTTAAAAAGGAGGTTAAATCCCTCGTGTTTGAAAAAACACTAATGCTGGCAATAATCGTACAATTGTTAATTGCTTCTTTTTCATCTTTGATCGTTATTGGTCTTGCTTCATTTTTTGATCCGTCCTCTCTTAGCAACTATGACACTCCCAGGGCAAATGTGGGAATCGTGGGGCAGGGAGAATTAAGGCAATTCATTGAAAAAAGCCAGGTAAACCCGCATTATTACAGGGATGTTGATTCTGCACTTGTTGCTTTTTATAATAATAAAATTGATGCGATCATTGTTATCCCGAAAGAGGAATCGGGTGGCAATGAAATTATCAACCTCATGATCTATCTTCCAAAATCAGATATAAGAGGCACTTTCGTAACGCTGGAGCTAAAGAAACCCCTGGAGGAATATGAAGGCTACGTCCGGGATATAAGGGGTGAAAGGATCGGTTTTGAACCAATAAAACTCTATGTTGATAATGTTCAAAAGAAAACATCGACATATTTTGAATTCATATTCGGGATACTTATCCCGCTTCTTGTATTCACCCCGGTTTTCATATCAGGCGGCCTGATAATTGATATGCTGACCGAGGAATATGAACGTAAGACCATGGACTTGCTGCTGGTAACACCCGTGTCTTTTTCCCAGATATTAAACGGCAAGATGATCACTGCCATCATTATTGTCCCGGCACAGGCATTTTTATGGCTTCTTCTTGTCAGGTTAAATGGAGTAGTGGTTCACAACATCGGATTAATACTGCTTCTCTCAGGGATAATTGGAGCGATAGTTGTTATTATCGGGGCGATCATAGCAGTCAAATATAAAAAGAGAATGATATCACAGTATTTGTATTCACTTGTGCTTATTTTGATGTTCCTCATGGGATATCTTTTCACAAATTCTCCTTTTAACCTTGTGACAAGGCTGTCAGCCGATTCTATTGGCGCCCAGGCGCTGGTTTATTGTGGGATGTATGCCGCTGCTGCGATTGTACTTTATATGGGTATGATGAGATTCCAGATATCAGGGGCGGATAATTGATTCAGGTTAAAATTTAATGGATGATTTCATAGATATGGCTGATACCAGAGCAAAAAGGTCGAGGGCGCTCTAGCTCATAGCGTAATGAAGGCTCGAAATGTAAAGTATAAGAAGTATGCTCTCGTTCGTCCAAAAACCCCCGAAGAACGTTTTGCGCCGTCCTTGGCTAATATAGAAACTGAGAGTGAAACAATAAACTTATGCATTAATTGATAAACGAATATAAAGATGCATCAGAAGGTTTATATAAACATCATACTATGAATATGACTTTGAGGGTATCATGGCATACAATGATATAAAAAATATATTAACTAAAATAAAAGGTTATGGAATAATTATCGAAGCTGTTTTTTTGTCTATCATAAATATTCATGTTTTTGGAGATCACAAAAGTATAATAGATTTAATTATTTCACAACATGTATCTGAATCAGGGATCTTTGCAATTCTGACTGTACTATTATTATCTCTTAGTTTTATATATTATATAGGATATTACGTAGTAGCAATATATTACAAGGAAAATATAAACATTGGTGGTGGTGGAACTCTAAGTCAACACATTCTTCCTTATGGTGGTATATTCATTTTGGCAATTTTTATATATCCCTTAATGATATATTTATCAAGTCCACAATTATCTGATATTCAAAAATTTATAATAATAACCTTCGGGTTTGTGTTTCTTGTTGGATCATTAAATGAATATTTATTTAAAAAGTATAAACTTCAAGACAATCCAAATGGTACTCCTCCGCTCGATAAACAAATAAAAGAAATACAAGAAAGGTTAAATCAAATAGAGACAAGACAGAAAGAACAAGAAAAAAGATTATGTTTGTTGGAAGGAAAAATGAATGCAATAAGGTGATATATCTCAGACATTTTCAAAACTGAAAAAATAAAAATCTATGATCCTTATTTTTGATTATTTTTTGATCAATTAGATCAATAAGTACTATGTGTCGCACAATTGGACTGAGATATAAATTAAGGTATCATTTCAACCTTTAAAAAGCCATAAAATTATTTAGATCAGTTTCAACGCAGCCCTTAAGTATACCAAACCCAATTTCTAATAAGGGTTATGAGTTTCTTCATCAGGTTTGCACGCCAATGGATAGCTGGTGAAACCTTAGACGACGCTATCCTAAGCGCAAAAAAGGCAAACAATAGAGGCATTGGCGCCATAATCAATTTTCTTGGCGAGCATGTAAAAGATAAAGACGAAGCAGAGAAAAACAAGATCGAGAACCTTGGAATCCTGCGGGCTATTAAAGATGCTAAAATAAACTCCTCTATTTCTATAAAACTCACGCAGCTTGGACTTGGGATCGACAAAACCCTGTGCTTATCGAATGTGGAAACGATTGTAAGCGCTGCTAACGATATTTTCGTATGGATCGATATGGAGAACTCGCCTTATACGGAGGATACGATCGATATTTACCTCACTGTTTTCAAGAAATATAAAAACGCAGGAATAGCGATCCAAACAAACCTCAAAAGAAGTGAAGGCGATATTCGAAGAATTATATCAATGGGCGGCATCATACGGCTTGTAAAAGGCGCTTATAAAGAAAATAGTAAAATCGCATATTCAAGCCGTGCAGATGTGACAATAAATTTCTCAAAACTCATGGGATTCCTGTTCTACAGGAGCCCGTTTTTTGCTATTGCGACACATGATGAGCGCCTGGTCAATGAGGCAATTGAAGCCAACAAGGCTCATAAAAAGAAGATCGAATTCCAGATGCTTCATGGGGTCAGGGAAGAATTAAAGAATAAGCTTGTAAAAAAAGGTCTTGTAGTTGTTGATTATATTCCTTATGGAAAGAAATGGTTCCCATATTCCGTACGAAGGATAAGGGAACGGAGACGCAATATTTTACTGATATTCAGGTCAATTTTTGATATATGATGATCAGATAGCTTTTTGCTCTTTCAATCTCTTGTAAACATCATATTTTGTCAATATAATGGCTCCAAGTCCAAGAAGAATAATTATAAAATGAATTAATCCCCCGATAATTGGCAGATTTATACCTATAACCACGATAATTAAACCTAAAGCCATGGCTAATACCCTGGACTTCGTTTCTTGTTTCAGCTTTCTTAATATGTATTGTCCAACCCATAACCCAACATAAATCCTACTTATATATACTAATATGATATAAATAGCTAATAATATCAGACTCAAGGGAATTCCGATTATAGTAATTAGAAGTAACACTGCAACAATGGGGGTGATTATAAGGAATAGGAGTCCCCACAATAGATTTTTTAACGGATTAACTGAAATACTATCTGAATTTTTTTGAGTTAATTCGGGAGCGAGTATCAGGGATATTATTCCGATCAATAAAAGCCATAAATATCCTATTATTTCACCCGGTAGCCTGGATGTGAAATCTTCTTCCCTTCGTACAGGTGTTTCTTTATAGGTAGTCGTTCCTGAAACAATTCCTGAAATTTCACTCGGTCGAGGGGCCGTATATTCCAGATTTCCACCTATGGTTGCGCCAGGAGAGATCTTGAGATTATTACTTATATTAACAGTCACATTTCCCTTTGTCGCACCATTCATTTCCATATTGGAAGCTCCTCCATTGATATTTCCATTCACAGTACCATCAATGGTAGCAGTTCCGGCACCCAATGTTAAATCCCTGGCTACCCTCGCATTTTTCTCTAAAATGAGATTCCCGGTAAAGACAAGAACATTATCCCCGACATCCCCACCAATTCTAACTTCGCCACCAGCTGCCTTGATATCATTCGTGACATTCCCGGTAACGATTATGGAACCTCCAGCCACAATGATCCCGCCATTTATTGTTCCAGTGACTTTTATTTCAGAACCTGCAGCAATAAGATCACCGTTGATAACACCGTCTACTGTTATCGAATTTCCTGCAAAATAAAGATCATCATTTACTACTTCATCTTTCATGATAACGAGTTTATCCCCTGACTTGAATTCTGAAGCACTGGTAATTGAAATTGAGGGAAAAATGATAACAGAAATGAACAAAATCATTAATATTTTTAAGAGAAACTTTGTATTCATACCACTCACAATAGTATGTTTGTAAGTCTTTTCTCATAAATGTTGCGACCGATAAATTATTAACATTGATGTTAAGATAAGTTAAGGCTATGGTCAAAATTTTAGTTAAAAAAAGAATAGCTACAGGAAAAATAGCTGAAAAATTGGAAAAAATAGCAGCTTGTTCACAAGGGGTCTGCATACCTATAGCGGTTCCTAATGGTGATTTTGCTTTTGATACTACGGAAGATATTAAAACATATTGGGATTCTTTAACAGAGTCAAAACAAAAATCTATTATTAAAAAATATGTAGAGGGAAATAGTGGCCTGGAAGATATTATTGAAGAAGAAATGAATAAGCATTAAATGCTATTTTCATTCTTACTGCTCAATGTCCGCGGCAATCTTGCACTTTTTGAAGGTATCGCAAGAAGGCATCCGGCATATTTTGACTTTTGTTTGTATTTTTACACAAAAATGACCGGCTGTGAAGGTCATAGGATTGGCAGGAGGGAGATATTTTTCGCTAAATGATTTCATTTTTCACCTTCTCTCCCCATAATGCTCATCAATATAAATTTATCTTTTTTTTACACTGTTGCATAATAAAGATAAATGGGTATATGTAGATAATCTCAAGGATGCGATATGAGCGGTTGGAGGTTGCCACTACAACTTCTCTCTCCATAAACGCTGGATGAAACCTTCCCGTCTCATTCACTTGCTCAAAGTCCTCGCCTACCTTCTCGTAATGCTTTTCTTTAACTTGCATGGTATGCTCTGCCACAGCGGATAATTTTCGGTATCCACTCACATTATCGTGATTGAGCTCTTCCGATTCATTTAGAAAAGTTGCATTTGAACTGGTATGCAAGCATTTCAACTGGAGAATTAAGCTTATTACTCACCAGTCCTGAGTAAAACATCACCGCCATCCGCAATTCTAACTTCTTTTCAGGTTAAGCTCCAGGAATCCAAGGGTCTTATTCCATGCATCAACAGCTTGCTCCTTTCGAAAAGCTTGAGTGTTTGTCGGGTTTGAAAAGGCATGACCAGCTCCTTCATAAATATATATATCCACACTTGTTCCCTGTTCTTTAAGAATTCTTTCGAACTCACGGATATCTGTCACTGGAATGCTCGTATCCTCAGCTCCGAATAACCCCTGAACTGGCTGTTCCATCTTCATGAGAATGGCCTTATCTGTCGAAACCTGACCATAATATATTACCGTAGCCTGTATGTCTTCGTTGACACCCAGCTGGAATGACTGACCGCCGCCCCAACACCAGCCCAGTGAAGCGATTTTGCTTTTGTCCACGTTTGTCATATTACGCAGATACTTTACAGCTGCCTGCATCTTCGGGATCGTTTCATTATTGGAATTATTTTGAATATTGGCCTGGGCACCCTCGATCGTCGTGGCGACATTTCCTTTAAAGAGATCAATTGCAAGCACCACATACCCTTCACGCGCCGTAATATCAGCCATGCTTTTTACTTGATCGTTCAATCCCCACCATTCATGGATCATGACAATACCCGGATATTTACCTGGAGTAACTGGCTGGACGAGGAATCCTGAAAGATTGACACCTTCAATATCGACATCAATATTAGTTGTT
Source organism: Candidatus Methanoperedens sp. (assembly GCA_049301735.1). Taxonomy (GTDB): domain Archaea; phylum Halobacteriota; class Methanosarcinia; order Methanosarcinales; family Methanoperedenaceae; genus Methanoperedens. The sequence goes on along the minus strand of JBAQLI010000018.1, from coordinate 16,477 downwards.
GAGACGTTCAACCCGGTCTTTCCTTTGAAAACATCTGCAAGCCCAAGATAACTCATATTAGGTTCTCCTGCCTGTTCATGACCTGTCAGAGTTGACACAGGTGTCGGTAAAGGAGTTGAAACTTCTGTCTGTGCAGGAGTTGTTCTTTCTTTCTCTGCACACCCGGCAAAAAACACAACAGACACGATTATTAATGCACACGTCAAATTTCTAATAGTTCTATTCATAATATTCCCACCTATATAACAAATCAATTTCATATGATTTATAAATTACTGTAATATCATACTTTGGTCAGTACTTAGTGTTTCATAAATTTTAGCTCACCCTTTGCCGGGCTGCCGTCTGGGCTCTAGAGCAGGTTTGCCAGAAGCAGCCGTCTGCAGTGTATTGTATTATATCTTCGCGAGTGCCGTTTGCATCCGAAGAAATAATAATCAGGCGAATTTTACGACCCCATACAGGGAGTTGGAATGAGAGATACGCATCCTTCTTAAGAAGAACATTTATCTGAATTGTCCGCCATCAAAGATACGAAGATGGAGTAAAAATAAAGGAAGATCTTATGGGTTTTTTTGGAACCGAAGCAAGTTGGTTTGCTGATGTGACTTTGATTGCTCAGACAGCAGGTCTCCTAATCCTTTTTTTAGGATGGAAATATGCTAAAAGAAAAAATTTTTTAAAACATGATATAACTGCTAAAACCTCTGTCCTTTTAGGTGGCTTATCTTTTATTTGGATGGGGTTTTCTATGGTTTCTAATCTTGCGTCATTTATTTCTACAACTCTTATGGGCATTCTTATTTTCTCTCATGTAATTATAGGGCTACTGGCACTATTCATGGGATTATTCTTAGTATTGGGTGAAATTAAAAAGATAAGGATGTTCATGATTATTACTTTTTCTTCATGGATCGCAGCAATGTTCCTGGGCGTTATTTTATATTACATTTTATTTATATAAAATTCAAGGCGATAACGATTAATATGAAAGGTGTCTATTCATATATAAGCAGTAAGTGGAGGTAATAAAAATGGCTATAGGTGATTTGAATAAAAAGTTTGGATGGTTATGGCTATTGATAGGCCCATTGATGGGTTTGTATATAACGAGCCAGTTTAGCAACCTTGGCGCTGCGTATGCTGCAGCCATGAGGGAGGTATTGATTGCAGGGCAAAATTTGACTTTATATATGGGGGAAACGGGTATAAGGGGAGCAAATAGACTCCTTCACGTACACAGCGCCCTCTTATCATTCCTGAACATATTTTATGGACTGAGCATCGACAGCGTTCACCTGTCGGATAGGACCAAGAGGCTGGGAAGCATACTTGCAATTGCTGGAGCCATTCTGGTGACCATTGGTTTCTACTTCAACCAGGTGATGCCGTTAAGAGAGCTGGGATCACCTCTTAGAATATTGGGAGGCATAAGCTTAGTAGTGGCAATAGTGATAATGGCTACCGGGCAGTTCAAGAAATGAAATAACCGGCAGGCTGGTATTCTATTCCATTCTATCATTCTCGCAGCGTGCGGTCAAAGAATGTTACCATCTCTGTGTAGGCATTCTTTGCTACAAAGCTCTGGGAGAGCTCGCCATTTTCGATCATGAACCCATGGGGCTGACCCTGGTAGACCTTAAGCTCAAAGTATTTGCCTGATGCATTGAGTTCCGTAGCATAGCGGTAAATGTCGGCAATCGGACTTCCCTGATCATGTGTTCCGTGAATAATTAACATCGGTACTTTTAGCTGCTCGATTACATCTGCGGGCATGGACTGGTTTACGGATCCGCGATAGGGGAAGCCGTAAAAAGCGACCCCTGATTTGAATTCATCTATCTGTGGAAGAAATAACATGGTGTACCTTCCTCCGGCACAGAATCCTGTAAGCCCTATATTTCCGCTGATGTTCTGTTTAGTACGCAGGTAATCCACTGAGTCGCGAAGAAGCAGTTCTATAGTCTCGTCCCCTGGCCTTTGCTCGAAGGTCTGCCACTGCGGTGAGAGTACAACATATCCCTCCGAAGCCAACATGTCAGTGAGGTTGCGGTAACCGGGTTCAAGACCATTAAGCGAGTGAAATAACACTACAGCCGGCTTCCTTCCTTTTTCCGAGGATGTTGCAAAATAAGCAGGATATATCAGATTACCGCTTGTAATGTTCACCATGGTACCCTGTGTCTGATAAACCTCTATTGCGCTGCGATCCATATTTCCTATACATCCGGAAATCCCAACGATGGATATCAACAGCAAGCCAAAAATCAATGTTTTCATACACTACCAACTCCAATATAAAATTCTTGTTTTTATTATATGAATTTATCCTGACCCTATAGAAAAATTTTTATAACAAAAAATAGAATCCTTATTGGGTTTAGAGAAATTGTAATATTGAAATGTTCAGGGGGATTCGTTATTAAGCCTTCAAACAAAAAATTGCTCCTTGCTGCTGTAATTGTTTTTGTAGCACTGCTGGTCGGCCTGGCCTGGTGGAGTCCTTTAGCTAACCGGCAGGGCGACATTCCTCAGATAGAAACACCAATAATACCTGCACAGGAAAATGAAAGTAAGGATATCCCTGAAGAGCCTTTCGCTGCATCAGTGGCTAAAAGATTAGACACTCCCTGGGCTCTTGATTTTCTGCCTGATGGCGGTATTATTTTTACCGAGAGGGCTGGCAGGATAAGATTTATCGATGCAAAAGAAGGGCTTTTACCGGATTCTTTTCTTACCATCGATGAAGTGGTGCATACTGGTGAAGGAGGTTTGCTTGGTATTGCTGTGCATCCTGGTTTTACCAGAAACCCATTTGTTTATGTGTATTATACCTATCGAAACAACACCGATTTAGCAAACAAAGTGGTAAGATTCAGAATGCAGGGCAACAATTTACTTGATGAAAAATTAATCATCGACGGTATCCCCGGAGCTTCAATACATGACGGCGGCAGGATAAAGTTCGGTCCCGATGGATTTCTGTACATTACCACCGGTGATGCTACTATTTCAAACTCTGCCCAGGATAAAAATTCCCTTGCAGGAAAGATACTTCGCTTAAATGATGATGGGACAATCCCTGCGAACAATCCTTTCCCTGGCTCGCCTGTTTATTCTTTTGGTCACCGGAACCCCCAGGGTTTGGCATGGGACGACATGGGCAGGCTCTGGGCAACTGAGCACGGCTCTCAAGCTTATGATGAACTAAACCTTATCGAGCCCGGAAAAAATTACGGATGGCCGAATATCCGCGGCGATGAAACGGCTCAGGGACTTACAGGCCCTGTGCTCCACAGCGGCACTGATACATGGGCACCAACAGGTATTGCCTATTTTGAAGGGTCTTTGTTCTTTGCAGGATTAAGAGGACAAAGTTTATTTGAGGTAATAGTTGATGAAAAACCAACACTTCGCCGTCACCTGAACAGGAATTTTGGCAGGTTGCGTGACGCTGTAGCAGGTCCGGATAATTATCTGTATATCCTTACAAGCAACAGGGATGGCAGGGGTGTATCAACTGAGGATGATGACCAGATAATTAGAATAAATCCAAATAAACTAAAATAAGTGCTACTTCTCAATCTTCAAAAATCTCGCATTTATGGCAACGACCACCGTGCTTGCTGCCATAAGTCCGGCGCCCATTGCAGGGCTAAGAAGTATCCCCCACTTATATAGCACTCCTGCGGCAAGAGGAATGGCAAATGCGTTATAGCCTGTTGCCCATATAAGGTTCTGGACCATTTTTCTGTATGTTGCTTTTGCAAGGCCGATTATTGCCACCGTATCAAGCGGGTCACTCCTTATAAGGATTATATCAGCCGTCTCCACAGCCACGTCCGTTCCAGCGCCGATAGCAATACCTACATCTGCCTGGGCAAGCGCCGGGGCATCGTTCACGCCATCACCTGTCATGGCCACGACCAGACCTCTGGACTGGATCTCTTTTACTTTTGCGGCCTTTTCATGTGGCAGGACCTCTGCAAAATATTCATCAAGCTCCAATTCATCAGCTACCCATTTTGCAACCTGTTTGTTATCCCCTGTGAGCATTATGCATTTTACGCCCATCTCCCTGAGCCTTGAGATTGCCTTTTTCGATTCCGGCCTTATGATATCAGCAAGTGCAATGGCCCCTCTTAGCTCTCCATCTATCAACACGAACACCACGGTCTTTCCCTGTGAGGAGAGCTTCTCAATCCGTTCATCCGTAACTGGAATATTCTGTTCCCGAAGATACCCCGGACTTACAACCTTTACATCCCTTCCCTCAACCCTCCCTTGCGCACCTTTGCCCGGAATTGATTTGAATCCCTCAACAGGAAAAGCATCCCCGGATGATGAGACTATCCCTTTTGCAATGAGATGTTCGGAATTGGCTTCCACTGATGCAGCGTATTTGAGAAGTTCTTTTTCATCACCACTCCCTGAAAAAATAATAGTATCAGTGACCCCGAATTTTCCTTCGGTGAGCGTTCCTGTTTTATCAAATATTATAGCCTGGATATTCCTTGCCCTCTCAAAGGCAGCACGATTCCGTATCAAAAGACCGTTCCTTGCAGAAATGGCGGTCGAGACCGCAACCACCAGAGGAACAGCAAGCCCAAGCGCATGGGGACATGTGATCACCATCACAGTGACAGTCCGCTCAATTGCAAAGGCAAAATCCGCTTTCATTATATAGAACCATACAAAAAGGGTTATAGCCCCTCCCACAATAGCTATTATTGTTAACCACACAGCTGCGCGGTTCGCCAGATCCTGCGTTCTTGACTTGCTCTCCTGTGCTTCTTTAACAAGCTTGATCACCTGTGAAAGGAATGAATCCTCTCCTGTTTTGTTGACCTTCGCAGTGATCGACCCCTCACCGTTTATCGAGCCTCCTATGACTTTGGCACCCACATTTTTATAAACAGGCTTCGACTCTCCTGTTAGCATAGCCTCATTTACTGATGTCTCACCATTTACCACAATGCCATCTGCGGGGATCTTTTCTCCAGGCTTGATAAGGACACTATCATTCACCATCAGCTCGCTTAATGGAACATTTTTTATACTGCCGTCAGACATGAGTTTATGTGCATCAGAGGGCATCAGCCTTGCCAGTTCTTCAAGAGCCTTTGAAGCGCCCATGACAGACTTCATCTCTATCCAATGGCCGAGAAGCATAACGTCTATTAGTGTTGCCAGTTCCCAGAAAAATACCATGCCTCTCAGGCCAAATACAACAGCACTGCTGTAAACATAGGCCGTGGTGATCGCTATGGCGATTAGCGTCATCATTCCAGGACTTGCTGATCTTAGTTCATCAAATATCCCTTTAAGAAACGGATACCCACCGTAGAAAAAGACTATGGATGAAAGCGCAAAGAGGGCATATATATCCCCTGGAAAACTGACAATTTTCTTAATATCCAAAAATTCCTGGATAAGGGGGGAGAGTAAGAGTATAGGGATGGTAATAATAAATGATACCCAGAACCGCTTTTTGAAGTCATCGAGCATCATGGCATGATGATCGTGTTGCTTGTCCGGTTTTTTCATTTCATGGGATGTATGCCCCGCATGGTTATTACTGGTAACATGATGATCTTTTCCCATTCCTTAACCTCCTTGATCGGTGAACTACCACAGCCTAAAGGCATTGTGGCTTCCTGCTTCAACGAATACCTACCGGATTCTCCACAGGCTTTAAATCTTGCAGTTCCTGCAATACTATTCTCGTTCCTTACTCAGTCTGGTTTGAAACTATTTAGCGCTATGCCTATCCCCGAAAATAGGTCAAAACTCTTTTATGGGATAGGTATTACAATTGCAAGGGGTATGATTCATCTCAAGCTTCATAAATACCCACGGGACAAAAAAAACTGAAGAAAATCCAAGTGCAGCGTATTTAATATATGCAAAAACAGGAAATATTAAGGACAATATCTCTGAAATTAAGTAAATCGAACCCAAAATTAAAATTCCAATAACCGCTCTCTTAACATTCTGTTTCTTATTTTTCACATCAGGAAACCTGATTATCTCCTCCTGTAATAAATAACCAGCTCCTACGGAAGCCATTAAAAGCCCTAATTCAATATGTTCTTTCAAAAGATTTCCCTGAATAGTTGTTATTAAAACAAGTATTATCGGAAGAAATAAAGCAATAAGATATTTTGAATTACGGTTTTGTTTATTGAATATTTTGAGGATTCCCGGTTCTCCCTTGTATGAAATAAATGCGACCATGAGACCAAAAATAATACCCCCGACAACATCGCCCGGATAATGGACGCCAAGATATAACCGCGACAATGAAACAAGGATTACTGCAACAGCGCCAACTATGATGATCCGGGTTCTTTTGCTTTGCAATCCCAGATAACTCCAGAATCCTGATGAGACCTGCGCGTGACCGCTGGGGAATCCGAAGTCATTTTCTGTGACTTTGTGAAGGTAGTCAGGAGGTCTTGGCATGCCGAACAGGTTCTTGGCAAGAAGTGCTGTGTATGCAGAAAACATAATTATATACATAGCCCTGATGCCTATTCTCTTGTTAAGGCACCAGAAGATGAGCGATGCAAAAAATATATAGACCGGCTGGCTGAGAACATTAGTTATAACCCTGAATAACGTATCAAGTAAAGGAGTACCAGTATCACGAAAAAATATATTGATATTTTCGTTGAAAAGGAACTGAACAGGGTCTGACACCATATCTTAAAACCAGAATAGACGGATCCAGAAAGCAATCCGCACATACTACAACCCTTATCAAGTGATATATTAACCGCAGATGAATGCGGATAAACGCAGATTGATATCTGCGTTCACACAACTGATTATTATTTATGATCCTTTTACAATAGCTTTAGGTGAGCGGGCTATCTTCTTGCGCTTTGCGCCGTCAGAAGTATATCGCTGCATTGGGCCGGGGCGCTTGTGGCTGAGTTCGGCTTCGGGGACCATTATTATGTTCCCTTTTCGTCCTTTGACTCTGCCCCATTTTGTTATACCTGTTTTTCCCATGTAATTTTTATCCTCCAATGATTTAGTTTGGCTTCAGAATACTTCCGTTTATTCATAAACCTTTCCCCGTTTCAATTCTCTTCTTTATCATGTACATTTGCACTTTCTTGGCTTTTGCCTGGTGAAGAACCCTATCAAGACCCTCTCTAACAAGTGTTTCTATCTTGATGTAGCCCCTGTCGGCTGCGTCCTGGAATAGCTCAAGACCAAGTCCTGTTCGTGCAAGTACTGTCGTGTAACCTTCGTTTGATCCCACGCTCCCGAATGAAAGGTCGGACTTCTCCGCTGTCAGGTCTGTGCATACGGTGCATGAGCCGCTTCTGAGATGATCAAGTTCACTTAAAGGGAATGTGGCAGAAGACTCCGATCTGATCATGAATTTTCCTTTCCTGATCTTCATTTCCTTAATGGATGATAGGGGAAACCCTTTCTGCTCGATAAATGTTTTCAAACCCGGATAATCAAAGGTGTCCATGCAGAATAGCCCGAGCTTCAGGATGTTCGCCCTCATGAACATATGAAGTAACCCATAGGGTGAGTTCTGCATTTTGTGAACCGCATCTATGTTGCAGGACGGACCTACAAAACCTATTGAACGGGAACCTCTTTTTATTGCGCTCATTAACGATTCCATTGTGAGTGAATGAACATAGATCGAACCACTTCCGCGCAAAATATCATCTCTTGTCTGGGCGATGATCGGAACAGGTTTCCAGGGTTCCTCATCGCTTTTTACAGTAACTATGGCACTGTCTATCAGTCCTTCTTCCAGCGCATAGAGCAGCATGGATGTCACAACCCCGCCGTCCTGTCCTTTTACTTCGGAAAGTAAGGATTTTGCAGTGAAGACATCACGCACATTCCCGATCAGGCTTGATTCCGTGGTAATGGTTCGAGGGCACTGGTTATAGCATACACCGCATGCGGTACACGGTCCTTTGAGTGCAGGTTTGCCATTGACCACTGACAAAACTTCGCAGCTTGCCACGCATGCCCCACACAGAGTACAGATGCCAGGTTCTATGATCTCACGCCTTAACTTTGCGAATGATATCTTCTCTTTGTCTTTCAAAGAACGCCGCACCCGGATCACACTTTTGTCAAGCTCATCGAATTTCTTCTTGCAATTCTCGGAGCAAAAATAATAATCTTTGTTTTTATAAACTGATTTGAATGCCGTTTTTTCATCAACAGTGGTTTTGCAGATCGGGTCAATTGCCATCAGGCATATCTTTGATCGTGTTGGTTAAAATGCTTTGCGTAGCTTTGTTCACAAAGGTCTTTTGTTTTTTACCAGCCAGTTAGCCTATTTTAGTTTCAACGTCATATTCATCAAAAATTTCTCCAACAAGTTCTTCCAGTATATCTTCAATAGATACCAATCCTACAACTTTCTTATTATCGTCCACTACTACTGAAATATTCATTTTCTTTTGCTGAAGCTCTTTCATGATCGGGTAAATTTTTCGCCCACATTTCACGACCAGGGTCGGGCGCAAAACCTGATGGATTTTTATCCAGCTCAGCTCATGATCACTGAACTTCAGGAAATCTTTTGCATAAACCATCCCGGTGATATTATCAAGCGTTTGTTTATAAACAGGTATCCTTGAATGACCGGATTCATTAATTAAAACAAGCGCAGTATCGAGAGTATTTGATTCCTCAATGCACACCATTTTTTCAAGCGGGGTCATCACTTCTGTTGCTTTTGTGTCAGATAATTCAAAAACATTGTGTATTATCTCCCTTTCATGTTTCTCGATCGTCCCTTCCTTTTCCCCGACTCTTAACATAATTTTAATTTTTTCTTCAGTGACGAAGGGATGCTGCACACGTTCCTTTCCGCCAAAGCGCACGATCAGGAAATTTATGGATTCAGTTAAAACCCAGACAAGCGGACTTAAGATAAATATCACCGTTCGTATGGGCTTTGCCACACTCAATGCTATCGATTCGGAATGTCTTGAAGCAAGCGTTTTAGGAAAAACCTCTCCGAAAACAAGGATGAACATAGTCATCACCGCTGTAGCTATTGCGATCCCGCTGTCTCCAAAGGTATGAAGCGCTGCGTCTGCTGCCAGCACGGAAGCGCTGATGTTGACGATATTGTTGCCTATCAGGATCGCGGTCAGGAACTGTTCAGGATTTTCAAGCAGTTCTAATATTACTGCTGCATTTTTATTGCCTGTATCTGCAAGATGCCGGACCCGAATTTTATTTATTGAGATAAGTGCTGTCTCTGAACCGGAAAAAAAGGCAGACAGCACAACCAATATCGATATAATTGAAATTTCAATTGCTAACGGGAAATCCATCAATTATTTGACCTTTTTTCCATTTAGTTTAAATAACTCTGAAACCGTATCCAAAAATCTTTCATCATCATGCTCCGCTGCATTCCTGAGTATCTTTGTTGGTTCTGCAAGGATCTGTTTGGCAAAAGAATTAGTCATATCATCCAGGACTTCACGCTCTGTATCTCCGATCGTGTGTCTTGACTTGAGTTTATTTATTGCTGTTTCACGCTCTTGCTCCCGGATTCTCTCAACTTTAGAATAAAGTGCTGAAATGATATTGTCCGCCATCTGGCGCTTGTACTGTCGTTTAAGAAGAGCCAGTTCTTCTTCAATAATGATCTCTGCTTTTTTTGCTTCAGCCCTTCGTTTATTAAGGTTTGCCTCGCTGATATTTCTTAAACTGTCGATATTATGAAGGTTCACACCCGGCAGATCCCCTGTACTGCTTTCGATATTCCTGGGATTGCCAATGTCTACCAGCATGATATCCTTTTTTCGTTTTTCCAATAGTCTTGACATTATTTCTTGTGTTAAGACAAAATGAGGTGCCTTAGTGGCGCTGATTACAACATCTGATTTAGGGATATATTCTTCCATTTTCTCATACGGCACGGCTTCACCCTGTAATTCGCATGCCAGGTTCTGTGCTTTATCAAATGTCCTGTTAGCCACGTAAATAACCTTAATATCCTTATTAGCAAGCGCTTTTGCAACAAGAGTTCCCATCTCTCCTGCACCTATTACCATTACTGTTTTTCCTTCAAGCCCATTTAATTCCTTTTCAGCCAATTCCACTGCTGCTGAACCAATAGATACCGAGCCTTTGTTTATCCCGGTCTCATTTCGGGTACGCTTTCCCACCTGTATCGACTTATTGAATGCCGTATCAAGGACTTTTCCAACGGCTCCTGCTTTCTTTGCCATCTGGAACAATTCTTTTACCTGCCCAAGGATCTGGTCTTCACCCACGATCATCGATTCAAGACCTGAAGTCAGGCGCAAAAGATGTCTGAGTGATTCTTCATGGTCAAGGAAATCAATGATCCTTGAAGAGACTTTCATGTGTTTTGCAAACTCAAAAAGCACTTTGCTTCCTTTTGGCGAAACAACATAAACTTCAACACGGTTGCAGGTCTTAAGTACAGCGCATTCCTCTACAAGTTCATGTGACTTAAGATGAACCAGAAGCTGGTCTATGCCGCCATGCCATGCGCTTTCCATTTCTACTATTGTCGCCTTGGTATGAGTAATTAGCATGCTTGATATTTCTGTCATTGATTTCCCTGTTTTTATGTTCGTTTTACCTTATATGCTTTGATGCAATAATATATGCTTTTTCATATGATTCTTCGAATCCCTTCCAAACATCATTGTCATTAATTATGTTCCACAGAATCTCTTTGCGTTTTTTCTGTTCGTCCACTTCGGTTTTTAATCTATCACGAATTTCATTTTGGAGCCTTGACATTTGTGCAAATTCAGGTGTTATCACTTCTTCAACTTTTTGACGAATGTATTTTGAAAGGGCAGGACTCTGGCCTGCAGTGGAAATACCGATCACAATATCGCCTCGCCTGATAACTGAAGGGATTATAATATCACCGATATCATCCACACGATTTACAAATTTTCCTTCATCTCTTGCGATCTTTGCTATTCTCTCATTCAATATAGCGTCATTGGTAGCCGGAATTACAATAAAGGCTTTTTTCAGGTAAGAGGAAATGTCTTTCCCGGTAATATCTTTAACTTTTATCAGTTTTATTTTTCCCATCTCATAAAACCTATTCAATCCGGATGTAAATTCCTTGCTTATGACAGTCACTAAAGCAAGCTCACAAAAAAGAGATGCTTTTCGCTCACCCACTTCCCCACCGCCGAAAATTATGATCTCTTTTTCCTTCAGGTCAAGCATAAGAGGTAAAAAATCACTCATAACCTCACGCCTGTTTTTTTGAACTCCCTTTCGCTGAAAAGTATGCTGTAATCCTTTATACCCGTAGCAAGAGAGATCTCTTTTGCTATTTTTTCACATTCTTCACGCGAATATGCATGTACCATGGTAAAAAGGTTATAATTCCAATCAGGATATCTGGGTCGTTCATAACAATGTGTGACTTCCGGAAAGCCTGCCATTATGGCTCCCAGTTCTTCCGCTTTCTCATCAGGAACGTTCCAGGTGCACATGGCATTAGCCGTTATTCCTATTGCCCTGTGTCCGATCGAAGCGCCAAAACGTCTTATGACACCTTCTTTTGCCATGTTGTGTACACGCGCAAGGACATCTGTTTCAGAAAGTCCAACTTCTTTTGCAATATGTTTGAAGGGTTCGGATATGATCGGAATTCCATCCTGGATCGTTTTTAATAATTTCAAATCAATTTTGTCCATGTTATCAGATAAGTTATTTTAGAAATATTCATATATATGTTCATTGTTTACGTATATGGATAGGAAATAAATCAACTGAGTATGTAAACATAGATACATTAATATGATAGAGATTAAAAACGTTTTAGAAGTCATAAATGAGGTACTTGTTTTACCGATAGCAATTATTACTTTTTATCTATTGATTTATATAGTAATATATTTATATAAAAAGGATCCTGATGTGATCAGGTCAAGGATTTTCTTAAAATATAATGAAATCAAAAAAGCTTTTATTTTGTTTGCAGCATTTGCCTTTATATTAATCTTCCATGTATCTTTAATATATATACCACATGTTTTTTCACTGGATTATTCTTTTATTAAAGATTTACAAAGGATTTTTGGATTGGTTCTTATTTTAATAATGATAACTTTTGTGTATATTATATTCGGAACTATACGAAAATCAAATTCCGAAATTGTTAAATGACCAATAAATTTCTAATTGGCATTATCTGCTCATCCTGATATTTACGTTCTTCCAATCATCATTAACCCCGCGAAGGGTTTCAATCGAACCTTTGACCATCCCGCACAGGATTTTTTTAACAAAACCGTTCATAGGTATTTTTTTCCCGTCAATCTCAAGAACTATTTCTATATCTTCCATATTATTTCTCCATCCCCCATATGTCAGATTCTTAATATAGTTTTATTGTTTATCCTGTCTGGAAAGATTTTAGAAGTATGAAAATAATTGTACGGGCCTATGCAGGAATACAAGATAAGGATCCATGATCTGCCAAAGGACGAAAGGCCGCGCGAGAGGCTCATAAAGAACGGCGCTTCGGCATTGAGTGATTCGGAACTTCTTGCAATAATACTGAGGACAGGTTCAAAGCAGGAAAATGTCATAAACCTATCCCAGAGAATCTTAAAAGAATACAACATTAAACAGCTCTCACAGATCAATTTAACGCAATTGATGAAAGTCCATGGTATCAAGGAAAGTAAGGCAGCACAAATCGCAGCCTGTTTTGAGATCGCGCGGCGCCTGGAAACTTTCAAGGATGAGGACAAACAAAAGATCAACTCTCCCGAAGATGTTTACAGGCGGATATATCCAAAAATAAGGGAGCAAAAAAAGGAACTTTTCATCGAGCTTTGTCTTGATACAAAAAACCAGGTCATCAAGGAGGAAACGATTTCGGTGGGTTCTTTGAATGCAAATATCGTTCATCCAAGAGAGGTCTTCAAGCTTGCACTGGCAGAATCCGCAGCACATATAATTGTGGTCCATAATCATCCGTCCGGGGATCCGACGCCAAGCCGGGAAGATATTGAAATAACAAAGAAACTCGTTGAGACCGGGAATATAATGGGGATCACTCTTCTTGACCATGTAATAATCGGGGATGGAAGGCATTTCAGCATGAAAGAAGCAGGACATATCTAGGGAAATAAATATGGCATATTCTGCAATTATCCTTGCGGGAGGAAAAGGAAAACGTATGGGTTACCGGGAAAAAGCTCTTATGGCCATTAATGGTAAACCCCTTATTAGCTATGTTATCGAGAGCCTTGAGAAGGTTGTTGACAACATTATAATTTCCGTTCGTGATAAAGCACAGGGAAAATTGTTGGATTCAGTGTTACCAGGATACACTTACGCATTTGATGAATATGAAAACACAGGCCCTCTTGCGGGAATACTTTCAGGGCTTACGGTTTGCACGGATGATTTTTGTTTTATCGCTGCATGCGATATGCCTTTTATAAATGAAAATGTAATAAAGCTGCTTTTTACGTCCAGTGAGAATCACGATGCAGCCATCCCGCGCTGGGAAGATGGTTTTCTTGAGCCACTGCATGCTGTTTATAAATGCAAACCCATGATATTTGAGACAAAGAAAGCTATCAAGAATGGAGAGAAAATAGTTCTTGCTCCGATTCAAAAATTAAGGGTCAATTATGTGGAAATGGAAGATATCAGGAAAATCGACACGAATTTAAGAACATTTATCAATATCAATACACCAGAAGAGATGGATATAATCAATAAAAATGTATAAAAAAAATTATCCTGCACTTGAGTTTAAAAGAGGTGTACCTATATCGCATGAAAAAATCCATACAGTAGCTATAGAGAGTACTATTGAGATTTTCATAAATAAAATTCCGATTGCATCAATACTTGCTACACCGGAAATGATAAAAGAGTTTGCCATCGGGTATTTTATATGCGAAGGCCTTATAAAAGATCCGGATAGCATAAAAGATTTTAAAATAGACGGGAACAGGATATATGCCGCAATAGAAGAGACCGAGCATATTGAAATCTGGCGTGAATTAAGATCATCGGGCTGCGTTGGTGTACGATGGGAAGAGAATGAAAATATTTCAATTGATTCTGATACAAGATTCAGTATGGATACAATTGGGAAAAGTCTCAGATTCCTGGAATCTGATATATACAGGGAAACGCGAGGGACACATGCAGCTTGTCTTATAAATGTCAGGGGTGAATGCGTGGCAAAAGCGATAGATGTCGGAAGACATAATGCTTTTGACAAGGTCGTTGGATATGCCCATCTTAACGGGATTGATGTAAGGGAGCATTTCATCATATCAACCGGACGCCAGTCTGCAGGAATGGTATTAAAAGCCGCAAGGGCCGGAATCCCTCTTGTTGCCACAAAAACCGCACCGCTTAATTCCGGCATTGATGCTGCCCTGCGGACTGGTGTTTGTCTTATTTGTTTTGTTTCAAATGATAAAATGTCAGTTTTTTCACACTATGAGAGGCTTTTATTCCACCTGTAATTTGTATCGTTGGAAGCAGTAAAACCGGAAAAAAAAGGTTAATGGAAGAATTGATAAAAGAATTGAAAATCCGGGACCTTCGGGTAGGCGCCTTAAAATATCACAAACATGGTGATTTTGAAATAGATATTGAGGGCAAAGATACATGGAAATATGCATTGGCCGGGGCTGATACTGTTGCCATATCCTCATCTGTGAAATTTGCGCTTATCAAAAATGAAAATATCACGACTGATATTGATGAGATTTGTGAAAACTTTTTTTGCGACACTGACGTTGTTCTTGCAGACGGGTTCACTCAATCCGATAAGCCCCGGATAATTGTAGTGGAAAGGGAAGAGGATGCAATAATTTTCGAACGTGGATGCAGGGTTATATCGGTTACGGATGAAAAAACCAAGGATATGGATATTATTCTAGAAAAAGTGCTTGAATTCTTGAATCGGTCAGATTCAAAATGAAGCTCCCAGCAGAGCTGCGGATCGGGAGCTTAATATTATTTTTTGTTTTTATTTATACATTTGTCCACTAACCTACTCATTATTGATAGCCTGATTATCTTTCTTATCGTAAATTGTCGATGATTCTTTAATTCTTATTTATCCATTTGTACACTCATATTCTTTCCCCTTACTTACTTCTCTCTTCTCTGTTTGTCTGTGTCTGTCTCCCCATGTGTATATTTTAATTATAAAAATAGTAGGATAATTACAGTGGATGACGATAATTATTAAAATAATATCTTGATTATGCAAATATATGGAAAATACATATCCCAAAAATAGAGTATGGTTATTTCTCTTTTAATTCTTTTAGCCTTTTTTGGATTTCTTTTCAAGAACCTTTTTCATACTCTCAGTTAATTCTTTAGCCTCTTGTTTATGTTGAATTACTTTTTTTATTAAGAAAATTATAATTCTTCTAAGTTCAGTAGCAATCTCAATACATTCTTCATCAGATTTTCCGTGTATTCCTTCACTTAAAAAGCTATACAAAAATCCTAATGGATTAATACCAGATGGTTTTAAGCTAACAGGAAGTAAATTCTTAACAAGTTCGATTTTATCGCTTACAACTGATGTTTCTTTAGTTTTCGCTAATGCATTCTTATACTGATCTCTACCACTTTCTTCCACTAAATCGGTAATATCATCCAATAAATCGTCTATAATTAATTCAACAATGCGTCGATAATATGCATAAGCTCCAATTCCATAACCTTGAGATTCACAAATCAACCCTTTTTTAAATAACTCTTCATGTTTACCCAAAACAGTTGAAATAGATGTATCAATTGATATATCCCATGCTGGATATTGCCCTACCTTCATGAAATAATCACGTTTATCGCTTACTTTTATTAAGAATGATCTATGAAATGTATGACATCCTGCGCACAGATAATCTAAGTGGAGTATTTTTCCAAGCACTTCATAATTACGTTCATAACAGCTATATATATAATTCTGGTTATTAAATATAAATGTTTGATCTGAATGACAGTTATCGCATTTCAAATGAACAGATGGTTTTCCAAATGCATTTTCAAAATCTAACATATTGTCAGGAATATCTATTTTAAATTTTTGATATAGAGGGTACTTTTCCAAAAATTCTTTTTTTGGCATGATTTCACCTAAATGAACTTTAACTTCTTGGCTCTCTAAATAAAACTTTTCATTTGCATATAATCACTGAATCAAAATAATAATATAAAATAAAGTACCTATCCCAAAAATGCGAATTTTGGAGAATCAGTATAAATAAGAAACTATCCGAAAAGTTGAAACCACAAAGAACACAGAGAGCGCAGAGATTTTTAAACATGTCTCTGTGTTCTCTGTGACCTGGTATGAAAAAAAAGAACAGCTTCAACCGGTAAAAACGATAAAACAATGCAATATTTTTAATATAGATTTATCAACTTTTTAACTTTTCAAATTAATCTTTTAAAATAATGTAAA
>JBAQLI010000017.1:0-20973 GCA_049301735.1 Candidatus Methanoperedens sp. | reverse complement strand
CATAAGTATGTTAAAAGAATTTGGGCTTAACTTAATGCCATTGGTGCAGGGGGAGGGGGTTGGGGATGGTTTTGCTTTGAATGACGGTTCAGCTGGCTGTTCATAAGCTGAAAAGCAGACTGAATCGATCAAAGGATAAGGTTCACAATGTAGGCATCTGGAATGATTTGTCTTGAGTGCTGCCGATCTTCGCAGGGATCGGTTATTCCATTCAGATAATGATCAGGCATGTCACAAAGAATGCGACAGGCTGGAGGTTACATCTACGTTGGAGAAGCACAACTTGATGGTCAATGGCAGGAAGCACATCCCTTCGATTCAAGGTATCGAAAGATAGGATTATAGCTGGATGTGCATAAATGAGGAAGAGGAAAAGAGGTATGGATTTAATGACAAGCACTGTTAAACAAACAGAGGTAAAGGTATATTCAACAGCAACGTGCCCAAATTGTATAGTGCTGAAAAGCATGCTTAAAAAGGAAGCCATAGAGTTCAGTGAAGTGAATATGGCATCACAGTCCGGACTCACAGACCTCAGGATGGCCGGAGTATTCACAATGAGTGCGCCTGTCCTCCAAATAGACAACTCATACTATAGTAATCTGTCAACCGAAAAAGGGCTGAATATCAGCTATGGCATTACCGAATAATAAATTAGAAAATTTTATTATGTAAGTTACCATATATGGTGGCATGGATACCAACAAGAAGTCTACATGGTGGCTAAAGGCCATATCTGGAGCTGATGAAGTTCAAGCAAGGCGTTTTGCAGGAGCCATAGCACTTGAAATGGGTTGGGGAGGAATTTCAAAAGTAGAAGGGTTAACCGGAATGTCCCATTCAACCATCAGTAAAGGGATAGAAGAACTCAAAACCTCAGAGAAACTTGAACAACCAGAAAGACTTCGAGCATCTGGTGGAGGAAGAAAAAAGATCGAAATAAAAGATCCTGGAATCATTGCAGATCTTGAAACGATCATGGATGAAAACACTTCAGGAGATCCAATGAGCCTTCTAAAATGGTCAAATAAATCCACATATAAAATCGCTGAAGAATTGGTAAAGCTAAAACATATAATCGATCCAGATACAGTAGGTCGTCTTTTAAAAGAAAATGATTACTCACTTCAGGCGAATAGGAAAAACATAGAAGGTTCTTCAGTACCCGAAAGAGACGCCCAGTTTAGATATATAAACGAACGAGCTAAAGAATTCATAAATCAAGAGTATCCTGTGATATCGGTTGATGCAAAAAAGAAGGAAAACGTGGGTGAATTTAAAAATCCGGGTCAAATTTGGACAAAAAAAGGCAGGGCCAGAGAAGTAAATGTGTATGATTTCGCATCACTTGGGATTGGAAGAGCGACACCATATGGGATTTATGATCCCAAGAGAAATGAAGGAATGGTAAATGTGGGGATGAGCTATGATACCTCTGAATTTGCTGTTGAAAGCATCAGGCAATGGTGGCTTCTTTTTGGAAGAAACAACTATTCGAATGCAAAAGGATTAATGATATGTTCAGATGGTGGGGGAAGTAATGGAAGTCGCAATAAGGGCTGGAAAATTCATTTACAGGAATTAGTTGATCAGATTAAGATACCCATAACTGTCTGCCACTATCCCCCCGGAACAAGCAAGTGGAATAAGATTGAACATTGCATGTTTTCATTTATTTCAAAGAATTGGAAGGGAACGCCACTTATCAGTTTTGAAGCTATTATTAAACTTATAGGAGCGACGAAAACAAAAAAAGGTCTTACTGTAGCAGCACGTTTGGATGAGAAAGAATATCTTAAAGGAATAAAATTTTCAGATGAAGATATGGCAAAATTACATTTGGAATCGCATGATTTACATCCAAAATGGAATTATACTATTTCACCTAAAAATTACTGATTTTAGATAAGTTATTTTTCGGTAGTCCCTCAGCATCCTGCTACTATTTTCCTTGATCATCCTTGCGATATAACCAGGAATCATATGCCCAGATACATTTTCTGAAAGAGTTTTGAAAAAATCCTGCTGCATGCGGCCTTTTTGATGGTTCCGGGAACAATATTATCAAGAAGTGGCGTTTGCATATTAAGCAGCCACTTGTATCTGTTCTTACTCTTATTTACAATATCTGTGTACTCAATAAGGCCATCTTTTAACTTTTTATCACCGTCTATTATACCCTGGACGATCCCTGCACATTCCCTGCCGAAATTTATCGCGGGGCGTATTCCTTCACTCGTCGTTGGCGGCGCCATACCCGCAGAATCACCGACCATGAATAGATTATCAACCACAGGTTCACGAAGACCAAATGGAATATAACCGCCATGGGTTTTTGAAATTTCCTGCCCCAATGTGCCCAGGAATCCACAAAGTTGTGGCAGGATACGGGTTTTTCCTGCATAACTTGCCACTCCGATCCTGGATTTATTTCCTATCGGAAAAATCCATGCTGCCCCCTGCTGGATGATATTCGGGTCAATGAAAAAATGTAAGCTGTCATCCGTATAATCCACCTCTGATTCCAGGCCGAATGCAAGATTTCTCCTGTCAACATAATCCTGCCTGAGGGAACTGGCAAGGACTGCCCTCCAGCCCGTACAATCAAGAATACATTGTGAACTGAAATTTCCCGAATTTTTGCAGAATTTTTCATAATCAAATGTACTGATAGGCTCGATCAATTCAACTTTTTTTTCATCAGGAATATGCAGCGTAAGTGTGTCAAATTCCTGCATTATCAAGCTCTTGCATCCTGAATCTTCTAATACTGATGTGAAAGTTGCGCACGCTGAGGTTTGCCGTGTTCCGATTTCCTTCCTGTCCAAGAGAAGTATATCCCCATCCAGACTATCGGCAGCCGCAAGTCCTGCAAAACTTGCCCCTGCTATTATTGCGTCATTTTCATGCATATAGGATTGTTGATTAAACATTTTTATATTTAAGAAGTACCTTTTTGAATCCGGGTAAAGATTTTTTTATTGTCTCCTTCTTTACACAAAAGGCTATTCTGAAGTATCCGCTTCTTCCAAATACCGTTCCTGGAAATACAAATATTCCTTCCCGGGAAAGATCTCTGGCAAATACGAGATCATCCACAGGACACTCTGGAAAAATGTAATACGTGCCTTTGGGACGTATAAATGAGTAACCGAATTCATCTAAAGCATCACAGAAAAAATCTCTTCTTTCCTGGTACTCTGAGATATCGACATGGACATCTTGCAGATTAGTAATTACCCGCTGCATAAGGGCAGGAGCATTAATGAATCCAAGAATGCGATTCGCAAAAGTCATTGCTTCCATAATATCCCGGGCATCCTGCATTTTAGGATTGACTGCCGCGTATCCTATCCTTTCTCCTGGAATCGATAATGGTTTAGAATAGGCAGCTGCAATAATGGTATTTGAATAAATTTTGAAAATATCAGGAATCTTAATGCCATCGTAAACAATATCTCGATATGCTTCGTCAAAGATCAAAAAAATATCTTTTCCAAACTCCTGGCTCTTCTCATATAGAAGTTTTGCAACAGATTCCAAAGTTTTTTCAGAGTATATTTCCCCGGTCGGGTTGTTCGGTGAGTTAAGGATAATCGCCTTTGTACCGGAGTTTATTTTAGAGGCTATATTATCAATGTTTATTGTGAAATCCTGGTTTGTTTGCGCTATCTGGCAAATTCCACCGTGGTTATCTATATAATAGGGATACTCCAGATAACTGGGCGCCAGAATAATAACCTCCTCATCCGGGTCCAGAAGCGCTTTTAAAGCAATATTTAATGCACCGGCACAGCCAGCCGTTATAATCACATGCTGTGCATTGAAAGATAATCCATGTTCCTTTGATAGGGTCTTAGCTATTGTTTCTCTTGTCTTAGTATAGCCTGCCAGGGGCGTGTAACGATGCATACCCGGAAAAGGATTAGTTACAATGCGCCTCAGCTCCTCGGTAAACTTTGCAGGCGTCTCTATCTCCGGATTTCCCAGCGTAAAATCGTAAATTTCCCTCTCTCCAACCTTTTCATCAAACATCTTTGTAACCGAGGATGAAGCAGCCATCTGCTCCCTTATTTTAATGGATATTGAAATTCAAATACCTCCCTTGGGGAAAGAAGGTACTCACACTATAAATTCTTTGCGCTTTGCAGCCATTTAATTATTATTTTCAAAATGACAATTTTGTTTCAGAGATACTGATATATGCATTACAATAATATACGTTCATCAGAAATATCAATTAATTATGTCAAATAATGGTATCAATAAATGACAATTACCCCTATTTTGAATGAACCCGCACTTGTCGTCAAGAACACTATAAAAGCTCTTGTGATCGCGGATATTCATCTTGGCATCGAATGGGAGCTTTATCACAAGGGGTTCTCAATCCCCAGCCAGGTGGAAAAAAGAAAGAAGCGCATATGTGAGTATCTTGAAAACATGAAGCCGGACCGGATCGTGCTTCTTGGGGATATCAAACATAATGTACCACGGACATCATGGCAGGAAAAAAAAGAAGTCCCGGATTTTCTTGAAACAATCGCAGCTTATGCGCCTGTTGATATCGTACCCGGGAATCATGATGGGGATATTGAGGAGTTAATTACCGGAAATGTTACAGTGCACGACATGCGGGGTTTTGTGCTTGACGGCGCCGGTTATTTTCACGGCCATACCTGGCCTGTTGTAGAGTTGTTATCTGCAAAATACGTGGTGGTGTCCCATAACCATCCCTCTGTAAGGCTCACGGATTCATTGGGGCATGCTGTTTCTGAAAAAGTGTGGATAAGGACGCATTTTATTGAGAAATCAATACGAGATCATTATGGGGATATTGAGTGGATGGATCCTGAAGTAATTATTATGCCTGCATTTAACGAATTGTGCGGCGGAATACCGTTCAATGAGTCCATACATGAAGATTTACTGGGGCCTGTTTTTGCCAACCATGCTATCGAGCTTGAAAATGCAAGGGCGTTTTTACTTGACGGGACAGATCTTGGAACGATAGGAAATATCAAGAAGCTGGGAATAACACGAAGGAGAAGGAATAAGAGAAGGTGAGTGCATACCAACATTTAATAAAGCATTTTGTTATATTAACATGAAACCATTTTGTGGATAATAAAATGCACATTTTCAAACAAAAACAAAATCCAAATATAAACACTTCATTCGAACTCGACGAAAGTCTCCTTTTCTGGTGCCATAAATGCAATATCCCCTTACTGGAAGCTCAATGCGGGATATGCAGGGAAAAAGGTGGAACTGTCAATCTATCCCCACCTGGAGATGTTCGTTTTGCTTCACCCTATGAAAAAAATATAATCAATGACCTGATCTCAAAATCTTTCGGTGAAAATTCCATTGACGAAAAACTTATCCTTTTGAATAAAGTCCCTGGTGAAGATAAAACCGATGAAATAATCGTGGACGGGTTGCATTTCGGGATATTGAGATTCGATATGAAAGAGCTTGCTTTCAAGCTCGATCTAATGGTGGAAGGGGCATGCGCGCTTATCGCATCAGGAATAAGTAAAAAACTCGTAAAGATCTCATCCGGCGGACGTCATCTTAGCGGGAAAAACCTGGATGGGACGCAAGTTATTGAATGTTCCGATGATATCATAAAAGGGGACACTGTACTTGTAACAGGTAAGAACCTTTGCGGATTCGGGATAGCATACAGGGGCAGCACAGAGCTGAAGACCCCGGGGCAATCGTTAAAGATAAAAAAAATCGGATCAGAAAAAGTAACTTTTTTGTCAGGAAAACCGCGGCTTGAAGATGTCATCCAGACAAATGCGCCTCACATGAAACGGCTTGTTAAGGATGCTGTCAATACCATAAAGGGAATTGCCAACCAGGAAGAATTCAGGGAAACACCAGTCTATGTTTCATTTTCAGGGGGAAAAGACAGCCTGACCACGCTTGACCTTACCCGCAGCGCTGTGAAAAAACCAATAAAAGTGTTCTTTGCAAATACTGGCATCGAGTTCCCGGAAACTGTTGAATTCGCACGTAGATTCTGCAAGGAAAACAATATCGATCTTATTGAAGTCAATGTAAATGAAGCATTCTGGGAGAATCTTCCGGATTTCGGGCCGCCTGCGAAGGATTTCAGGTGGTGCTGCAAGGTCTGCAAGCTGGCCCCTATTAATTCAGTAATAGAAGAGTGCACGCGCACAGGTAAAAAGTGCCTTACCATTGATGGGAAAAGGAAATATGAATCATTCACGCGCTCACGGATCGCCCCAAAAGAAGAGAATCCGTTCATTCCAGGCCAGGTGAGCGTGTTCCCGATCCGGAACTGGCGTGCTATCGAAGTCTGGCTGTACATTTTTTATCGTAAACTTGAATATAATCCTCTCTATGACGAGGGTTTTGAGCGCGTTGGGTGCTGGCTTTGCCCTGCAGAACTGAGTGCGGAATATTACAGGTTCGGCCAGCTGCATCCTGAGCTTTTTATACGGTGGAACGAATACCTTTTGAATTGGGCAAAGGACTATGGTCTGGACGAGGCGTTTGTCACGCACGGGTTCTGGCGCTGGAAAACACTTCCTCCAAAGATGATCCGTCTTGCTGAAGAACTCAAAATAAATACGAAATTGGGATCCAAAAAAGAAGAGTTCAGTATAACAGTGACAGGAGGTGTTTCGCCATGCAGGACAGGCGGATATACAATGGAAGGAAATATCGCAGGACTTTTGCCCCGGGAAGCGCAAAATATCGCAAATATCCTGGGTGAAAACGTTTTTTCAGAAGATCTCGGTGTGTTGTTGATCAATACAAAAGATGGGAATGTCAGGATATTCTCATCAGGGCACATTTCTGTTAATGCGCCGGGAGATGAAGATGCACGATCTGTTTTTGAAAATACTGCAAAGCAGCTGATAAGAGTAAAAAAGTGTACAAAATGCGGTGTGTGTTTGAAAGTCTGTCCTGTCAATGCCATTGTTCTTGAGCCTGACCTTAAAATCGGAAAAGTTTGCACCAGATGCGGTAAATGCACTGAATCATGCGTAGTCGTCAAATATTTTGACAGGATATTGCCTGATTTCAGGCATAAGGGCGATTTTTCTACTGTATAAACTTTTTTTTAATACTAAACTATAAATATTCTCCAAAGCATACTGTAGAACATTATAATGATGAGGTTGAAGTATTATGAAAACGGGTAGGACTTTAACAGGGATATATGGTCTGGATGAATTGATGGATGGAGGTTTCAGAAAAAATACTGTCAATTCAATTTATGGAGGGCCGGGTGTCGGTAAAACCACTTTTGCATTGCAATATTCACTTTTCGGCCTTGATCGCGGTGAAAAAGTAATTTATGTTTCCTTTGAGATGTCAGAGCAACAGATCATCCGTGATTGCAAAGACATAGGATGGGAGGCCATTAAAGACTATATAGAGATAGGGGATATGAAAATAGTCCATATTTTTGGAGAAGACCTCGAGTTTCCGAGTCTTGATATTACAGAGATCATAAAGAAATCAAGCCCAGGAGCAAATCCGAGAATAGTAATTGATCCTTTTACATATCCTACATTTTATTCTGATAAAGAAAAAAGAAAATCGATCAGTACAATATTCCAGGATATGCGAGCATTTGGAACCACAGTTGTAGTTCTTGAAGAGCCGGCCGATGGTGCAACTGCTACCAATTATGGGACTTCAGGGGATTTTCAACATATGAACAGGTTATTATCTACACCGTTGTATTTATCTGATACGGTTCTATTCTTGCAGAATCTTGGTTTTGGGGAGATGTATGACAGGACTATCAGGATAATGAAACACAGGGGATCAAAACATGGTGAAGGAATATATCCTTATTCCATAGAAGCAGGATTAGGAATCGTGCTGAGAGCTTCAAAAAAACAAATTGACCGGGTTATGCCAAAAACCAAATTCGATGACAGGTTTGTGCAAGCTATTGAAAAAACGAAAACCATGGGAAAGCCGGGTCAAAAATTAAGGATAAAGATTGAATCCGTGCGGAAAAACTGGGTACACGATGAAGACCCGCAACAAATTCTTGAACTTGTCCTGGGGGAAGAGAAAAAGAGCTATGAAAATTGAACTTGAAAATACTCTTGATCAACTTTATGATATCGAAGGAATTGAAGCCTGTATGCTGTACAGGATAGACGGAGTGCCCATAAGCATAAGGGTCCCTGGTTACAGGGAACACCTTCTGGAAACTATGTTCTGGCTTGAGAAACACATAAGCCGGGTGCTCGGCGAAATGAACCGGGAAGGTTTGAAGGAAACTATTTTTTATTTCAGGAACAACCGTATCCTGATCGCTCCTTCTTCAAGATCTACAGTTCTTGTTACTGTTACTAAAGCTGAGGCTAACCAGCAGCTTATATCGCTTGAGACACTGCGTTCGACAAAACTCATAGAAGCATGCGTGACATAATTATTATTGGCCGCTTAACCATGAGATTATTTATACATAATAACCTGACAAAACATGCCATATTTAAATAATACGTATTATAATCATTAAATAGAAAAAAATATATGCAGGTTGAACTGTATAATTCAAATACTGGGTGATAAAACGAGATCTATTACTTTATTTAGCAATAAGAAAGATCACAGGGAGGCTGCTATTGATATAATAGATCAGGCTCGTCAGAGGCTTGATTTTAAGCCTGACCTTATTTTGTTCTATGCTACTCTAAAATATCATGGCAAATATCAGTCAATGCTTGATATATTTCATGATGAATTTGGCGACATACCTCAAACAGGAGCCTCAGTAGATGGTATGATCTATCCTCATGACATGAGGACGGACGGTGCGGCACTGGTGCTGTGCGAGGATAGGGATGCCAGAATACGAGTGGATGGGATTAAAGCTAAATCCGCAATTGGATCTGCAAAGAAACTTGCAAAAAGGGTAAAATGTGAAAATGGGGTTGTTGTGCTGCATTTTCCAGTGGGACATGTACCAGGCGCTATTAAGAGCGCCCAATTTGTGGCAAACGGTTTCTATTATAGTAAAAAAATTAAAATAGAGAATTTAGAAAAACAGAAAGAATCGGTGAGAAAATTCTCTGACTACTGCGATAGAGAAAGTATTATCTACCAACCCCCAGCGATATTAAACTTATTCGCCAAACAGACAAATTACAAAGTTCCAATTATAGGTATAAATGTGGTTCATACACAAGTTAGGTTCAACTCTCCAAATATATTCTGTAATTTTGAGGATATTGAAGGCGGTATTGCCGCAATGACCATTGAGAAAATGAATGTTAATGCCATTTTTGATGATATTTTTCCCGATAAGGGGAAAACTTTGGATGAAACGAAGCGTATAGTAAGTAATGAATTTAAAATTATAAAGGAGTTTAATGCAAAGTTTGAAAAAAATGTATTGATATCTTTGGATGGCAAGTCGCCGACTGAGGCAGTAAAAAACCTGATATATATATCAGAAGAAAAAGAAAAAGAAATAAGTGAACATCTTGATAAAGGTGATTTCAAAGTCCAAATGCCCTACGCCATTTTATTCCTCAATAAAAAAACAAATGGGGCATTTCTTCTAGGGATGGGATCATATTTTCCTTTTGATTTGTTTCCTTTTTATATGGATATTTCTGACTATTCCGAAGAAGTTGCACTTGTATACGAATTAATTGAAGACAAATTTGATTCATTTCTATCTTGTTTAAATAATTTGAAATATAATGATAAAAGATTTGTTTTTTTCTCTATTGATTTTGGAACTGTCGCAGCATTCGGGAAGAAGACTCTTGAATATGAAGATAAAATAAATAAATTATTGGGTGATAATTATTTTGGAATTATTACAGCGCCAACGTCAGCATATATTCCAGCAGAATTCAGATTGAGAAATTATCTATCTGAAACCCACAACAATTCTTTTTTCAATAGCGGTGGAACAAGTACTTGCCTGGAGATTTAAAAAAATGCACTTAATCCTATAAAAATAAAAGATCCATATATTGAATTACCCATGCATTTAATCGCTTGAAAATCCCCTATATCTAAAGTCCAGTTTTTTTTATACATATGAATAAATGTATTGTGTAAAAAATAAATAAAGGGAATCATTATAATCAAAATACCCGGACCAAAGGCTTTTAAACTAAATGGATTCAATAAAACCAAATAAAATAATACCATCAGGTAGCAGGAGTACCTTATAAGTTGGGATGGAAGGAAAATGACACCAAAGGTTTTTAGACCAGCTTTCTTATCCCCGGATATATCTTTTAAATCCTTTAATAGTAATCCCGATATGCTAAAGAAAAGGATCGCTATAGTCAATATTATTGCTTTTAAATTCAAATCCGAATACAAAAGCCAGATGCTCAAAGTATAACAGGGTATTGCGATGCTATAAGCGGTCAACTCGCCCAGGTAATGATCTTTTAACCTGAAACCAAGAACTTTTTTAAGAATTAAATTGTCTGAATACCACCATGTAGCAATAAAACCGATAAGAACATACTGATAAATTGGTCGTTTAAATTCATTAGATAAATAATAAACAAATAGCATAGAGAAGGCAAAAAGCATAACTGAAGTAATAATAGCTTTCTTTTGCATCGAGACGTCCCGGGTTAAAAT
This sequence comes from Candidatus Methanoperedens sp., assembly GCA_049301735.1. Lineage (GTDB taxonomy): Archaea > Halobacteriota > Methanosarcinia > Methanosarcinales > Methanoperedenaceae > Methanoperedens. Next base: position 10,353 of record JBAQLI010000017.1, on the reverse strand, counting down.
TGTTTCTTTCCCCGATGCGATATCTTCCTTTAAATCATTGCAGTGGTTCCATAAATTAGAGGGAAACATTAAAACCAATGAAACAAATATTCCGACCGCCAAAATTGGAAAATCATAGAATGATGACCCATTTCGCGATATTAAGAAAAGTGATATGGCAAAGAGAGGAAAGGGAGAATATATTGTGACTGGAGTGTTGCACAATTTTAGTAATTCTAAATTTTGTCTCCAGCGCATTTTTGGATTAATTTTAAAGAAACCATAGACGTGCTTTCTTAAACATTTGTTCTGCTACTTTTTCTTCTTCATCTTTTCTCTTGTTTTCAATTTTTTCATTATTCATTTTCAGATCTCCTTATTTTGACCCTTGTAGGGCAATCATTACAATGACGAAAGCTAATATAAAATAACACTAAATATAGTTTATAAATTATATTAAGAAAAAGAGTTAAGAAACATTGTTCAGTGGTATTATTTAAGAAAGTTCATATTATCTAATACTTATTATGTCAAAATTCGGAGAAAATGCAGATTCAATTCTCGAAATACTGAAAAATGGAGATAAAGTGGATATTAAAACTATCAGGGATCAACTACTGCTTTCAGATACAGCTATTTTCAAATTTATGAATGAATCTGGATTGATCGAATTAAATGAAGGTACAGCAAGAATCACAAAGCCAGGATTGGAACTCCTGTTAATTGATATTTGAATTTATCGTTTGAATTATATATAGATGTATGATTTGCTCACGGATTTGGGGGCTGGATGAGATAAATATAAAGCATGATGTTACAAATAAGTTTTTGATAATAGGAGTGAAGATTTATGGATGTGAAAACAGCAATTCGAACAAGACGAAGCATCCGGGCGTATGATCCCCGTGAGGTGGAAGAGGAAAAATTGGTGAGAGTACTTGAATCAGGAAGACTTTCACCCTCAGCTTCAAACCGCCAGGAGCGCAGGTTTATCGTAATAAGAGATGCAGGCACGCGAAAAGCGCTTTCAGAAGCTGCAAGAAACCAGAAATTTTTAGCAGATGCGCCTGTAGTTATTGCAGCCTGTTCTGTCGAAAAAGAATATGTAATGTCCTGCGGCCAGCTTGCTTATCCCATTGACACTGCGATTGCTGTGGATCATATGACACTTGCGGCAGTTGAAGAGGGACTTGGCACATGCTGGATTGGTGCATTCGATGAAAAAAAGGTCAAAGAAATATTAAATATCCCGGATGAGATTCGAGTAGTTACGCTTCTACCTATTGGATATCCCTCAGATATCCCGCGCCCCACACCACGAAAAAGCCTTGATGAGATCGTTTTGTGGGAGACATGGAGGATTTGACGCTTTCACAGATAATCCAATCAGTGCACTCCGTGTTCTAAGACCTTAACGTTTTTCACTCTGGACAACTTTTGCCCCGCGGTTCATCGCGATCTTACCTGTCCTGACCATTTCTTTTATCCCGAACTGTCGAAGCAATTGCTCCATGGCATTGATCTTGCTCTCATCCCCTGTCACTTCAATAACAAGCGATTTTATTCCCACATCAACAATTTTAGCCCTGAAGATATCCACGATCTGCATTACTTCAGCGCGAGTTGTTGTATCTACTCCGACTTTAATGAGTGCAAGTTCCCTGTTTACAGATTCCTCTGCCGGGATGTCACTTACCCTGATAACATCAATAAGTTTATTCAGCTGTTTTTCAACCTGTTCAAGGACATTGTCATCTCCGCTTACAAGAATGGTAATACGCGAAATATCCTTGTTTTCCGTAACACCAACAGCCAGGCTTTCTATATTAAAACCTCTCCTTGAGAATAAACCAGCGACCCTTGTTAAGACTCCGGGTTTATTTTCCACAAGTATGGCAAGCGTATGTTTCATATTGATCACTCCAGGTCCAGTATCTCATTGATGGCAGCTCCGGCTGGAACCATTGGAGATACATTTTCTTCCCGCTCAACTACGAAATCAATAACTGTTGGCCTCTTAGATGCTACAGCTTCTTCAATAACATCCCTCACTTCACTTTTCCTGGTTGCACGCAATCCAAGAGCCCCATAAGCCTCTGCAAGTTTCACGAAATCCACGCTGTTCTCAAGACATGTTGATGAATACCGCCTGTCGAAGAACAGTTCCTGCCACTGCCTGACCATTCCAAGGAACCCGTTGTTCAGTATTGCAACGATAACCGGAATGTCTTCCTGGACAACTGTTGCAAGTTCCTGTGAGTTCATCTGGAAAGATCCATCACCGGAGATATCAATAACCGTAGATTCGGGTTTTCCAACCTTTGCGCCTATGGCGGCAGGGAAGCCGTAACCCATAGTGCCAAGACCTCCGCTCGATATGAATGTCCCAGGCGTCTTATAATTGAAGAATTGTGCTGCCCACATCTGGTTTTGTCCGACTTCAGTAACAATTATCGCATCAGGGCATATCTCGCTTATCTGCTCAACTACATACTGGGGGCGAAGCAATTTATCCTTCTTATAGGTTAGAGGATATTCTTTTTTCCATGCTTCTATCTTCTTGATCCACCCATCCGTCTTTGCCTGTTCAATTTTTACATATTTTATAAGGCTTTTCAGAACATTCTTAGCATCCCCGACTATCGGGATATCTACGCGAACATTCTTGCTTATCTCAGCCGGATCGATATCAATATGGATTATCTTTGCATTGGGTGCAAATGCAGATATCTTACCTGTCACCCTGTCATCAAAGCGTACTCCAACTGCGATTATCAGATCAGATTCCTGGACAGCATAATTTGCATACCTTGTACCATGCATTCCCAGCATTCCAACCGACAACGGATGAGCTGTGGGAAAAGCGCTCATTCCCATAAGGGTTGTGGTAACAGGAGCAAGTATGGTTTCAGCAAGAGTTCTCAATTCTTCAGATGCCTTTGAGAAAATAATACCTCCACCTACATAGAATATGGGTTTTTCAGCTTTTACGATCAAAGACGCAGCCTTTTTTATCTGCTGTTCATTTCCTGCATATGTTGGTTTATACCCGCGCAATTTTACTTCCTGCGGATATTCAAATTCTATTAACTCTGTTTGGGCATCTTTGGGTACATCGATAAGGACAGGTCCGGGACGGCCTGTCTGGGCAATATAGAACGCTTCCTTGAAAATCCTGGGTATGTCTTTTGCATCCTGGATTAAATAATTGTGTTTTGTGATCGGAAGTGTTATGCCTGTGATGTTGGCTTCCTGGAATGCGTCATAACCTATAAGCGACCTCGGTACCTGGCCTGTGATTGCTATCATGGGTACAGAGTCCATATATGCAGTTGCAATGCCTGTTACAAGATTTGTAGCCCCGGGTCCTGAGGTGGCAAGACATACACCCGCTTTACCGGTAGCTCTTGCATAGCCGTCAGCAGCATGCGCTGCAGCTTGCTCATGTCTTACAAGAATATGTCTTATATTTGCATCGTATAATTCATCATACAGGGGAAGCACTGACCCTCCTGGATATCCGAAGATAACTTCGACATTTTCATGCGAAAGCGATTCAATTATTGCGTGCGCACCAGACATTTTGGGTTTTGTCATTTTTTATCAACCTTTAACACTGACTGATATTGTATAAATATTTCTAAAATCTCTACTTTTTTTCCTGTTGTATTAACCTGTTTATGCCTTCAAGGACTGCCTCAACTGATGCCATTATGATGTCTGTCCTTGCGCCTCTTGCTGTTATTGTTTTTCCGCCTTTGCTGAGTTTTATCCAGACTTCAACCAGGGCATCGGTTCCACCAGTGATGGCATCAACATGGTATTCATCAAGATGTATATCCGCTACTCCTGAAAGGGCTTTTTTCAATGCATTTATTGCAGCATCCACAGGTCCTGTTCCCACGCCTGCTTCAACGACATGATTCCCGTTGACTTTCAACCTGACAGAAGCAGTAGGCATCACAGTATTTCCGGCTACGACAGTAAGTTCTTCAAGCTTGATCTTTGCTTCCTGGTATATTCCAAGAACTGTTTCAGCTATTGTCTGGAGATCTGCATCCGTAACCCGTTTTCCTTTATCTCCAAGTTCTTTCATCCGGATAACGATATCATCGATCTGTTTTTCGCTTGCATCCAGCCCCAGTTCTTTTAATGCAAGAACTACTGAACTTCTGCCTGCGTGTTTTCCGAGTACGATCTTTCGCTCACGCCCCACAAGTTCAGGTGTTATTGGTTCGTATGTAGCGGTATTTGCCAGAAGCCCATGAACATGGATGCCTGCTTCATGAGTGAATGCATTCCCACCCACGATTGACTTATTGGGGGCAACAGGAATGCCGCTTAGCCTGCTCACAAGACGCGAAGTGGTGTACAAACCTTTTATATCGATCGCTGTTTTATATTTATATAGTGAATATAGAACCATGACCACTTCTTCAAGCGATGTGTTCCCGGCGCGTTCTCCGATACCATTTATGGTAACATGCGCTTCATTTGCGCCTGCACGCAGAGCTGAAACAGTATTGGCTGTAGCCATTCCGAAATCATTGTGGCAATGAATGCTTATAGGAGCACGAAGCATGGACAGGTCAGTAAAGATCTCATAGGTATTTTCAGGAAGAAGGATTCCCACAGTATCGCAGAAACACAACCTGTCGGCTCCCGCATCGATCCCTGCATTATAAACGGATTTAAGATATTCAAGATCTGCCCTTGATGCATCTTCCCCGCTTAATTCCACAATTAATCCATGAGATTTTGCGTACTCTGTCATTTCAGCAGCCAGTTCCCGGACAGAATCCCTGTCTTTTTTCAATTTCTGCTGGATATGAAGGTCAGATACAGGAACAACAAGGTGGATTGAGTCAACATCACATCCAAGGGCTGCATCAATATCTTCTTTCTTAATACGGCAGTAGCTGCATATCTCAGCATTCAACCCTGCCGCTGCTATTTCCTTTATCGAAGCGCGCTCACCCTCAGAAGTGATAGCAGAACCTGCTTCCAGAATATCAACGCCAAGGCTATCTATCTTTCTTGCGATCAATAGCTTGTTCTCTGTTGTGAGTGAAACTCCGGGTGTCTGTTCTCCATCCCTGAGAGTGGTATCGAGTATTTTTATATTTTTAAATAAAGGAAATCCCTTCTATTATTTTATTGATTGTGAATCCAGTATAACGGTCTTGAGTTGTATATTACTTTTTCTGTTACATTTCGCACCAGAACATTTAAAGTGACTTATTAATATCAATTGACTTCTTTTTTAATAACAAAAGTTGTATTTTATTCGGGTCTGTGAATTATTACCTTAAATCGCTCAGCTTTAGCATCGTTAATAAATTCAATAGCAGGATCATCTCTCAGGGCTCTGCCTATACCAGTGCCAAGGCCACGGTAGGGCAGCATTTTTGAAGCAAATGATGCTAATATCCGATTTCTCATGCATGATATTCCATGTTTTATATTTTCGATTGTCATATTGTTGGGCAATTTTCCAGGACTGTCAATCTCTATACGATTATCGAATATCAATATGCGAATAGTGGCATTAATAAAATAATCCCTATGGATCAGGGCATTAACCAGGATCTCCTGCAAGGCGATTTCAGAAACCTCGAGTACCCCAGGTACATTGAAATCCTTTCCTTTCTGGATTTTCCTTAGATTCCGCAGCAGAAATGCCATCGCGTTCCTATATTGTTTTAAAAGATTACCATCAATGTCCTCGCTGTCCCGGTATTGTGTGCCACCTAAATCATTTCCGAAAAAAGATACCGCTTTGATTAAGAATTCCGGTCTGTATTTTTGGGGATTTCTCCCAAAAATCAACAATCCTGCCTGATTGAGTCTAGAATTCTTTGCAAGGTTCAGATTTTCGAGTATTTTATCAAGTGGTATTCCTGTCGCTTCTATACTTTCGCCGTATTGTTTCTCATAGAAAGAATAGAAAAGCTCTTTATCGATATCTATTATGGATGAACCCTTTACAATGGTTTCATCTGCATATATTTTTCCCGATTCCTGAAAATTTTTATCTTCCACTTTTACTATTTCGCTGAATGGTGTAATAGGAGGTTTCACATTCTCATTTGAGCTATTTGAAAAAGCGGCCATTTCCTGTGCAAGCTGGACTGCGTTTGTAATATCTTTTTTAAACTGCGTCCTGCTGTCCTCACCTTTTTCAATAATTTCCAGTAATTCCGCCGGTTGCATAATCATTAATTTCCTTTTAGAGTTAAATCATTGCCTCGATGAAATTCATATTTTTACATTATAACTAATAAATTTTCAGAAACCTGGATTTATCGGTATCATCCAGCCGCGATGCATAGACACGTATGCATGAGCCATACGTGTTGTGCGACATCAATGGTGCAACGACCTGAATGCCCCAGCCAACTCCGGGTGCCTTTATCTGCGGTTTTATTTCTTCTATTTCTTCTTATACACATTCAATCCTATTTTCACGGTTTCCTTGCCAGGTATTGACTGGTTGCCTTCGCTTGATGCGATAATGATAGTTTTTCCGGATGTTGATGGTCCGAAATCCTTCGTTAAATCTACCTTTATCGTTAAGATGTTCCCTTCTATTGACATTTCAACATTCTTCATATTAATATCACCATTTTATTAATTATATTTATATTACAATCTTCGGATTTATTCAGAAAAACTTATCCACGATTTCAACCGCTCTTGCGATCAATTCTGCGCTCTTTTCAAGGTCTGTCATGCTCATTACTGATACCGGAGTATGGATATAACGTGTTGGGATACTGATAACACCTGTGGGTATTCCTTCCTTTGTAAGGTGTATCGCTGTTGCATCAGTAGTGCCGCCGCTTCCCACTTCAAGCTGGTATGGGATACTGTTTGCCCCTGCAGCCTCCTTTAGCCATTTTAACACAGGTTCAGGAACGATTATCCCGCGTCCGTCAGCATCACTTACAGTTACAGAAGGGCCTTTTCCCATCTCGATAGAAGAATCTTTTTTATCAATTCCCGGATGGTCTCCGGTTATAGTGACATCCGTAGCAAGAGCAACATCAGGATTCAATCTGAAAGCAGATGTTTTTGCTCCTTTTAATCCTACTTCTTCCTGTACTGTAAATACTGCATGGACTGTGGCTTTGACATCTTTCATCATGCTAAGCGCTTCGATCAGCATCACACAGCCTGCCCTGTTATCAAAAGCCTTTCCGGTGACAAAGTCATTTCCCAGGGATTTGAAATCAATATCAGAAGTGACAGGGGTTCCGGTTTTCACACCTATTTTATCCGCATCTTCCTTACTTGTTGCCCCGACATCAATGAACATATCATCGGCTTTGATTATTTTATTCTTCTCCTCTTCTTTTATCACATGCGGTGGTTTGGAACCAAGAACACCATAAACAGGGCCGTTCTCCGTATGCATGATCATTCTCTGGTTAAGAAGGGTCTGGTCGAACCATCCTCCGGTTTTTGTGAAGCGGGCAAAGCCTTTATCGTCAACGTATTTTACCATCAGGCCGATCTCATCCATGTGAGCAGCAAGCATCACAACAGGTTTTTTTCCTTTTTTTGTAGCAGTGAGGTTACCCATCTTATCAGTTGAAATTTGATCAACATAGGGCTTTACTTCTTCTTCAATGATCTGCCTTATATTTCTTTCATATCCTGAAACACCGTGTGCATTCGATAATCTCTCTAAAAGCGCTTTTCTATCAAACATAAATTTCACTCCGGTTCTAATTGTATTTGATGTAGTTAAATTATTGGGAAAATAGATCAAATGTTAAAAATATTATTTCTTAGCTAATAGATAGCTGGCGATTATGATAACAATCACAGATACAATACTTATCACAAGGTTCAGTCCCGGGCGCACATCGGTAGCGCCTTCCACGCCGCCAATAATTCCTATTGCATACAATATGTAACCAACAGTTTTTTCATTGAATCCCATAATTCGACCTCACGTTGTTTATATGGGATTGCAAGTATTATAAATAGTTTGCTGCGCTGTGATTTACAGTACGAAAATTTACATTACGAAAATTTACATTACGAAAATCCTTCCCAGGATCGCAAATATCATTTATATCCTTCTATTCTCTCTTCCTTTCTTGATCAAGCACTTCCTTTCACTCCCGATCAGATCCTCCCTCCCTGCCATCTTGAGTCCCTCGACCACAAACCCGTAATTCCGTTCATCCCTGTACTGCAAAAGCGCCCTTTGTATCCTTTTTTCCCGTCCTTTTGCCACATGCACTTTTTCCATCGTAAAAGGATCAATGCCTGTGTAATACATGCACGTTGAAGCTGTCATGGGCGTGGGCGTGAAATCCTGTACCTGTTCAGTGTAAAGGTTGTTATCTCGGATATATTCGGCAAGCTCAACCATGTCCTCGACGCTGCATCCGGGATGCCCGGACATGAAATAAGGAAGAATATATTGCCGTTTCCCCAACCTTTTATTTTCGGCATCAAATTTTTTCCTGAAATCTTCGAATACTTCTTTTCCTGGTTTGTGCATAATATCTGTGACATGTTTTATTATGTGTTCAGGCGCAACCTTGAGATGTCCGCTCACATGATGCTCGCATAGCTGGGAAATATATCCGGATGTATCTTTAAGCACAAGGTCATAGCGTATCCCCGAACCTATGAACACTTTTTTAACTCCTTCTATTTCAAGAAGGCGCCGGAGGAGTTCGACCTGGCCCTTATGGCTTGCGTCAAGACTCTTGCAGTCCATACATATTTTATCGGGACATGCGCCCTGTGTTTCCCATCTGTTACAGTGCATCGAATACATATTTGCCGTTGGTCCTCCCACATCCTGCACGATGCCCTTAAAATCAGGCATCTTCGTCATTCTTTTTACTTCCCGTACAATTGATTCTATGCTCCTGCTCTGGATTATCCTTCCCTGGTGATGCGTAAGGGCGCAAAAGGAGCACGATGCAAAGCATCCGCGGTGGCTCACGACTGAGAATTTGACAGGGGCAAGCGCTGGTATGGGCTTATTATAAGAGGGATGCGCTTTTCTTGAAAAAGGAAGTTCATATACATAGTCGAGTTCCTGTGTACTCAACGGCATTGCAGGTTTATTCTGGATTATTATGGTTTTCGGGTGCGGTTGCACCATAGGTCTTCCCCTGAACGGGTCTTGTTCCTGGTAATGAAGATTAAATGCTTTGGCATAAAGCTCTTTATCGCGCGACACATCAGGAAATCCGGGAATTTCTACATAACCCTCATGCTCCGCGGAGCGCCATTTGCTTATTTCCACTTTAATAGCAGTTCCTGCTAAATCTCTGATCTCTTTAATGTTCTCGCCTTTTGAAAGACGATTTGCGATCTCTACAACCTGTCTTTCTCCCATCCCGAAGACGATCATATCTGCAGGCGCATCTGCAAGGATGGACTGGCGCACCGAATCAGACCAGTGATCATAATGGGCAAACCGCCGCAAGCTTGCTTCAATTCCACCAAGAATAACTGGCGTACCAGGGAAAATTGAATGGAGTTTATCAGAATATACAATTGAGGCGCGGTTTGGCCGCAGTCCTCCTTCCCTGCCAGGTGAATAAACATCATCACTTCGGATTTTGAGGTTCGCAGTATAATTATTTACCATGGAATCAACATTTCCAGAACTCACACCAAAGAATAATCGCGGTTTTCCTAACTTTTTAAAATCATCATTGCTCTTCCAGTCAGGTTGTGCTATGATACCAACAGTGAATCCTGCATCCCAGAGAACGCGCCCGATCAATGCTGTCCCAAAAGTTGGGTGGTCAACATAAGCATCGCCTGTTACAAGGATTATGTCGAATTCACGGATGCCGAGTTTTTTAGCTTCCTGGAGTGACATCGGGAGGATAAGGGGTTGGGATTTCATGATTTCGATATAAAATGATCATTATCCTTTATATCTGCTGGTCAGGGAAGATGAAAGGGAGCAATTCCTGTTTGTAATTTGTCTGAACTGGGGGATTTTAACGTTTTCTTAATACCAGCTCACAAAAATTATTACCATCGCTCCGTCTCTTCGTGCAAATATGTAATATATTTTTATCAATACCTTCGGACAATCCTCTTCCATAGCCATCGATTGATGCACAGACCTCAGGAGTCCATTCCTTTTTATTCTTCCACATGCACTTAGAGCCTATCCGAAAAGTCTGGATGCTCTCAACGTTATCCATGCACATGCAAAGTGTAACAATGCAAGATAGTTATCAAGCTTTTTCTCCCATCTAGTGGACTGTTTGATAAGTAATTTCCGAAATTCAACTAACAAATCGATCCATCCATCTTTTAAGATCATGCCTTGTCCAAGACCATAAGATTGGGTGTGCGAACATATGATTGTATTCCCGCCAA
>JBAQLI010000016.1:0-27209 GCA_049301735.1 Candidatus Methanoperedens sp. | reverse complement strand
TCACATGCTTGAAGGATGGAAAGAGCCTGAAAGTCCTGTAAACTTGTCAGATATTCGCCTCTTTATACCAGCATAAATTATTTAAAAAAGTTTCGTGCATGGAACTTATGACGGTACAACTCCCATTGAATGAAAAATTATGCCAAGTTAAAATGGCATCGGGAGAACCATGCGGAAGACTGATAAGTACTAATGAAAAATGTATATTTCACTTTTCCTGGACTTATCAAGAGTATGAGGAACATAAAATTTTTGATGAAGAATTTTGGAAAGAAGTTGATAGAATAGAAAAAAATGATACTATTAAAGAATTAGATTTTAGCAATTTTATATTTCCCAATACAATCAGTTTTGAGCAGCATATATTCAAAAAACCCGTTCTTTTTGTTAATGCAAAATTCGATAAAAAAGTACAATTCTTGGAATCTAATTTCAATGACATAGCAGATTTTACAGGAGCTGAATTTTGTGATGAAGTAAATTTATTAAATGCTCAATTCAACAAAAATGCAATTTTCGTATCTGTTCGTTTCCGTAAAAAAGCAATATTCATAGATGTTAAATTTGACCAAGAAGCTAATTTTGATGGGGCTGAATTTGATGATGAAGCTAGTTTCTATGGGACTAAATTTGATGAAGAATCTGATTTTAATGAAGCCAAATTCAACAAAAAAGCAGATTTCATAACGGCTGAATTCAATAAAGCTGCATCTTTCACAGATGTTCAATTTTGTAGTAAGGCATTTTTCAATGAGGTAAAATTCAATAACGATGTATTTTTTTCCGGAACTGAATTTATGGAAGAGGTTAGTTTCAGAGATACAGTTTTTGAGAATAAACTCCAAAAAATTATTTTTAGATTCTGTAGATTTCATAAACCTAGTGATGTAAAGTTTCAGGATGTCAATTTAAGTAATGTTTCCTTTTTATATACAGACATAACTAAAGTAGAATTTTTGAACGAAAAGTGGGCAAAGAAGAATGGTAGACTTATTGTTGTGGATGAATCAATAAGAGAAGGATGGATAACCTATGATGCAATTGCTCAATTGTATCGAAGGCTCAGATGGAATTACGAAGCTAATTACAAATTTGCAGAGGCAGGAGATTTTTTTATTGGGGAAATGGAAATGCGAAGGCGTAATGTAATAACGCGATTTAGGAACGAAAACATAAGAAATATTGAATTATGGATTAAGGAGAACTTTTCTTTATTGGGTATCTTCAAACATCTAAGTCTTTATGGGGAAAGTTATATTCGCCCTTTAATTTTTGCTTTTATTATTATAATTTCTTATCCACTGTTAATGCATTGGTTATTTAATGCATCTTCAGTCATTCAACCTGATGATTTTCTATATGTCGATTTAAGAAAAAGTGCAGCTTCTTTCTTTCAAATGGATAGCACATACATAGTAGAAAGGATAATAGGCATTCCAATACTTGGTTTGAGTTTTATAGCTTTAAAGAGGAAGTTTGAAAGAAAGAGATGAGTGTATCTTTTATACCCTCGGTATTGATTTTAAGCATACTTGATTTTTAGAATCTCCGTTCGTAAAATTAATTTAAAGTAAAACTGCAGAACGTCTATAGGAGAGATTGAACGTGGGACGCTGTTGAGTTGTTCTACTCTTAATAATTAACAAACACGACGAAGATATACAGGATTTTTTGATAAAACTCATTTTATTTTATCTATTCCGGTATTCGGAATTATGATACTACGCTGATAATAATCCTACCGTTTCACTTTCGGCTTTATTCTATATTAGCCAAGATTGTTTCGCATTATGGTATTCAATCTTTTAATTGTCAGGATTTTCCCATATCAATGTTTCTTTAAGACGACTTGGAAATAATTGGGGATAAGCTTCTTTGACAGGAATTAAATGCACTGTTTCAGGATACAAAGGATCTTCACCTAACCCCAGGCATATATAAACTCTTTTTCCAGATACTTTTTCAACTTCTTTATATCTATTTAATTGACCAGGATTACAGATCTCACAAACATCCTGCCCATTCTTATTTCTAAAAAGACCTTTTCGATATTTTGCTTCAATCCAAAATTCTTCTCTTGTTCTTTTATCTCTAAATAGAAAATCCGGATTCATACTTCTTTCTTCAAATCTTTCAGAATTAGAATCAAAATTACGCGTCATTTCAACCAAGTCAAATAATTTATCAATAAATATCTCATCTGAAACGAATTTTTCAAATCTACTTCCTTTTATTTCAGGCCTTCTACTCATGCCAGTAATATCTTCAAAAATCTCTTTAAAAAATCCCATTAAATGATTTTCTCCTTTTTCTCTAATTCATACTAACCTGTATTTAATGTTTTATATAATTATACATGAGCACTTTTAACTTTACTCTTCTCTCCCATAAATCCATCTCCCCATCTTGACGGTCAATTATTGTATATGAGCCTAGACGGGGAGCGGGGCGCCCTCCACCAGGCACGCCGCCAAAGGTTCGGCTCTGCCGAATCCCTGCGGGGACGGTGTTGGGCGACAGTCCTGCGCCCTCCCAGTGCTCGGACAGTCGCGATTTATGTGATTTCTCACGCTGTCCCTTTTCCCTAAAGAGGATGCGCAAAACAACTACCGCCCTTCCGTTCACGCAAAAAGAAATCCGTCGCCTGCTGCCCGCCCTTTATCAAATGCGGTGCGCCCAACTTGAAGGTTTGCCCTGCGGGAATGCTTGACCGCCTGCGGGCGGAATCGGGTAAGTCATAGATTATAGAGACTCCTGCCATACGAAAAAAGCGAAATTTCTATTATCCCAAAAACCTATAACTTTACAAAAGAATCTATATCTTTGAATGGATTCATTAAATACACAAAAGATTATCGAGATTCATTATAAAATTATTAAGAGATATGGAGGGGAACAAGGGATTCTTAATGAAGGAAGTATTGATTATTTAATTTATTTGTTAGAGAAAGAAAATGATGTGTTTAAAATTGCGGCAATAGTATTGCATAGACTTATTACAAACCATCCTTTCATAGATGGTAATAAAAGAACAGCCTTTGAAACGGCAGAACTTCTTCTTAGACATGAAGGGCTTTACATATATGCAAATAATGAAGAAACAATTGATGTTTTACGCAAAATAGCACAATACGGATGCTCCGAAATAGATATTATAAAATGGTTAAAAAGAAATACCAGCACTACATCTGGGCAAGTCGTTTAAGCAACACGTCGTTATAGTTCATACTAGCATCTAAAAGATTAATATCTTCATCAGTAAGTGCTCTACACTTTTTTTCTTTGGAATCCTTATGAATCTTTTTCTCAGTCATATTATCAATATATAATTTCAATATAGATAAAAGATGCTTATATCTTTTTTGGAGAAATTTTGAGGGGAGTTCTGAGGGAAAACTGACGCTGTGACATGCTGCAGTGGATATTATTCTTTCTTAATATGCACATCCATCTGGTTAAATGGTATCTCAATACCTTCATCTTTAAAGCGGATGAACATCTCCCTCAAAACCTGGTCAATGACCGGATGCCTGTCATCATAATGATTCACCCATACGATCAATTCAAAGTTCTGTGACGATGAAGCATATTCAATAAAACGAAGAAGCGGCGGGGGATCTTTCAGGACAAGAGGCGTTTTACCTGCGATATCAAGTATGATTTTCTCCAGCCGTTTCGGATCTGTGCCATATGCGACGCTAACCGGTATTTTGACTCTTACCGTTGTATCAGGAAATGCATAATTAATTATCTGTTCATTGATCACTTTGGAATTGGGCATTGTAATAATAGTATTATTCAATGTTTTTATCTTTGTATACCTGGGTTTTATTTCATAGACATCCCCATAAACCCCGCCCATTTCTACCCGGTCACCTATTTTATAAAGCTGGTCAAGGGTAATGGTCACGCCCCCAAAAACATTTGAAAGCAGGTTCTGGGCAGCAAGGGCGACTGCAAGACCTAAAATTCCCATGCCTGTAATAAGAGGCGTTATCTCAATTCCTATACCAGACAGGGCGGTCATAATTCCAAAAAACCAGATAATATAGGTTACTGACATATCAGCAAGGGCCACAAGCCTGTCATCCGCCTCTCCTTCTGTTCTTGCAGCAATGTCGTAACCATACTCTTTAATTATCTTTTTTGCCAGTGATGCTATGATCCACGTTACAAAGATCGTGAGAATAAAGCGTCTACTCCTGTAATCCTGGTCATATCTATTTATCAGGTCTGCCAGAAAGGGAGTCTGGTGGATGGCGTAATAAATACCTGCAACAATAACAAGTATATAAAGCGGTCTCCCGATCGCATGAAGAATAATATCATCAAGTTTTGTATTTGTCTTTTCGGCTCTTTTTTGCAGGATCTTTATAATAACACTTATTGCAGCAGCTATTATAAGACTGGCACTCAATGTTATTAAAGGCATGAATAATGACGGAATTTCCATATCGATTTCCTGGATGAACAAAGGGATTTAAAATATGCTCCCCAGAATAATCACAAATTACTTATATGTTATCATCACTCTGGATAAGCTGATATCATGAAAAAATTATTAATTCTAATATTAGCAGCTGCAATATTATTCAGTGGCTGCGTGGATAAAACAACACAAACAGTAAAAAAGGGGGATAATATTTCCGTTGATTATGTTGGCAGTTTCGAGGACGGGAAAGTTTTTGATACTTCTAATGAAAGTGTGGCTATGGCTAACGGTTTATTTACTCCCGGTGCGACTTACAAGCTGCTGAATTTCACTGTAGGAAAGAAACAAGTCATAGAAGGATTTGATGAAGGGGTTATCGGAATGAAAAAAGGAGATACAAGAAATTTAAAGATCCCTCCGGAAAAAGCTTATCCGATAGACCTGAGACAAATCCATGCAAGTCCAATAGTATTGGAGGTCCCGGTAAATAATACCGTTAATAAAGGAGAAGTACTTCCCTTGGATCAATTTGAGCAATACTTCGGTGAAAATCATACTGTGGGCGAATCCATACGAATTCCGAATACAAACATCAATATAACGATCAATAATGTCACGTCTGAAGAAGTGTCATTTACCTATGACTTTAAATTGGGATCCAATGTATGGGATTCAAGAGCGCCATGGAATGAAACCGTAATAAAAATTGACGAAAAGAATGTTACATTAAGATCAAATGTTACGAAAAACCAGATTATTCAGGAGCCTGGTTATCCCTTTACCACGACAGTTATTGATATAGGTGATAAGAATATCACTTTAAAACGTAACCCGGTTCCTGATACAACAGTGCCACTTCCTGACAGGTTCGGCCAGATGATCCCCACAAAGATCAGTTTTAATGAGACATCTGTAATTTTTGACCAGAACCCTGAAGTTGCAGGAAAAACCCTTATCTTCAATGTAACATTGATATCGATAGATAAATGAGATGATGCAAAAAGAAGAAAAAATAGTGATTGTACTGCTGATAATGGCAGTCCTTTCACTTATTATCGGTTATTTTGGTTTTATTCCGCAGGTTGCCGCATATTCAGAGGATTCTAAGATCGGGGAGAAAATATATGTAGAAGGGACGATCCTTTCAAAACAGATGACAGCAAAAGGGGATAACCTGATCCTCTCAATTTCAAATCTCAACATCAAAGTATTCATTTCAAAAGACAATGGGGCAAAAGAAGTGTATGATAATTTGAAAATCGGTGACAAAGTACGCATCAATGGTAAAGTCGCGCAATATAAGAATGTCCGTGAGATCGTAGTTGAAAGCGCAAGTGATGTAACAAACCTGTAACAAAACAAATCCGGACAATCAATTTTTTAATATGTAAAACCATATTAATTTGTATGACCATCAAAACCGAGGCTCTCACCAAAACATTCGGTAAAATAACCGCTGTTAACGAACTGAACCTCGAAGTAAATGAGGGGGAGATATTCGGGCTTCTTGGCCCCAACGGCGCGGGGAAAACAACTCTTATTTCAATGCTGTGCACTATTTTAAAACCCACCTCAGGAAGAGCCTGGGTCAATGGTTTTGATATAGTCAAAGAACAGGGAAAGGTAAGAAAATCAATAGGCATAGTATTTCAGCAGGCAAGCGTTGACGACCTCCTGACCGGCCGGGAAAATCTCGCCCTTCATAATCTCCTTTTTGAAGTCCCAAAAGCTGTAAGGTCGCAGCGTATTGATGAAGTCCTGTCTATCGTGAACCTTGAAAAAAGGGCTGATGACTTTGTAAATACTTATTCAGGTGGGATGCGCAGGCGCCTGGAACTTGCCCGTGGGATAATGCACCATCCCAAAATCCTTTTCCTTGATGAGCCTACACTTGGTCTTGATCCCCAGACAAGAGATCACATATGGGATTATATAAAAGACCTTGCGCAAAAGGAATGCATGACAGTTTTACTTACAACTCATTATATGGAAGAAGCAGAACAGCTTTGCGACAGGGTTGCGATCATCGATTATGGAAAGATTGTCGCATTAGATTCACCTGATGCCCTGAAGAAAAAGATAGTAGGGGATGTGGTCAGTCTCAAACAAAAAACATCTGATATCGAAAGGATCAGGAAACTTGATTATGTCATTAAAGTTGAGGAGAAAGAAGGAGTGCTTCTTATTTCCATAAAGGACGCGAGCAAACATCTCCAGGATCTGCTTTCAAACACTGGTCCCATTGATTTTGTGGAGGTAAGAAGAGGAACGCTAAATGATGTGTTCTTGCATTACACAGGCAGGGATATCCGTGAAGCTGGGGCAGAAGGCGGTTTCTGGGAAAGGGTGATGAAAAGATGAGCGAGATAGAAGGTATATATGCAGTCTGGCTTCGGGAAGCAAAAATCTATATTCGTGAGAAAGAAAGGCTTATTTCATCGGTCGTCTCGCCGCTTCTCTGGATATTCGGATTCGGGGCAGGCCTTGGCTCAACAGTCGAAAAGATCAGCGGATATCCATATCAGATATTTATCTATCCCGGGATAATGGTCATGACAGTATTGTTCACTTCGCTTTTTTATGGAGTGTACATTATCTGGGACAGGAAACTTGATTTCTTAAAGGAAGTGCTTGTTGCGCCCATATCAAGGGCAAGCGTATTTGCGGGAAAGATGCTGGGTGGGGCAACTGATGCAATGGTGCAGGTGATATATCTCATAATTATAGGATTTTTTATAAGTATTCCCTTCACCCCTCTTGTGATCCTGGAAGCATTCCTGATGCTTCTCCTTATCTCAATAGCGATGGTGAGCATCGGTCTTGTGATAGGAGCGAACCTCCAAAGCCCGGAAGGGTTCAGCCTTGTTATAAACTTTGTAATGTGGCCCATGTTCTTCTTCAGCGGCGCCCTTTTCCCTGTGAACAATCTTGCACCCTGGCTTTCTGCTGTCACTTATATCAATCCACTGACCTACGGAGTGGATGCCATGCGCGGTATCATTCTGGGGATAAACCATTTTCCAATCCTGCTGGATGCCGGGGTGCTGGTATTGTTTGCGGCTATCATGATGGGAATCGGTATCCTGAGTTTCAGGAGAATGTGAACTACGCAATCCTAAAGGGCCAATGTCATTAAGTTAAGCCCAGATTCTTTTTACATACTTATGAAATCTCAATCTCTTAAACCCCGTTAACTCATTTCGCTCAAACCTTCGACCAGGACGCACAGGGGTTCGTCCAGTCCTGAATAGTTTTCCCAGATCCTCCATAACTTCTTCTGGAGGTTTGTTTAAATCTAACAATAAATCCACAATATGGTCTACCAGTGCAGAATATGAAATCGACTTATTTATCTTATATTCATACTTGAGCTGCTTTTCCTGGCTTTTCTCAATTATCTCTTTTTCATCTTTTTTGCTTATAACACTCTCTAAAGTAGTTAGGAATACTATTCCGTAAAAATCCTGCTCTATTCCTATCAGTTTTTCAGAACTGAACCTCTCAACTTCAAGCTGGTTCTTTAACCTGTCCAGATAGGTTTCGATCCCCCAACGCTTATTATAAAGCCACTTGAAATCTTCTGCTTTGTATTTCTTCTTGTCCTTCAATGATGTAATTAAAACTTCAATTTCTCCATTCTCTAGCTCAACTTTTACAAGTCGTACATTTATTTCTTCGGGTAATCCGTGCTCTTCTACAAACTTTTTCTGCCTCTCTGTAGTCTTTAAATCCACTACTTCATCTATAAGATCGCTCTTAATGAACTTTTCAACTTTTTTAAAAGTACTGCTCATTGGACATCTTATCACAAAGTCAATACCTGCTTTAATATGAGATGCTGCTATCGAATAATCCGCATAAAGTCTGTCATAAATAATTATAGCATCCCTGCGATAGTGCCTGATATGCTCATCAAATATGAAACTTTTCTCACTTTTCATTTCATCTAAACTAGAATTTATACTGATCTCGTTCAGAACATCACATAGAAAGCTTGCTAGTGCCTGAACTACCCCTCCTTCGTTATATTGATTTATCTGAATGCTGTACTTCTCCCTTGTTTCTGTTGTATCTGGAATATTAATCCGACTGCCATCTACTGCCCAAAGAAGACGTCCTTTCCATTTCTTAACAAGTCCCTCTTTCTCATAATTGTTGTAGAAAAATCTCACAACACTTTCATTTAAAACCTTGAAGAATTCTGGTTTTATTTTCTCCCTCGCCTGACAAAAAGCACTGGCAGTGGGGATATTTTCCAGCAAATCAAGATCATTAAAAAATTTGTTTATTCTGTTTTGGAGAGAGGTCTTCCAACTTCTCAGAATCAAGGTGGCAACTCTCCAAAATGGTAACTTCCTTTTTCTGGTAAAGTCTGTATCCTTTATGCGAAAAGAGCTTATCGTGTCAGCATTCATAAGATATTCTCTTAAATATATTATTAATAAGGCAGATAGATTTTTTTTATATTCATTACACATTCCCCAACAGATTACTACTGCTATTGATATAAACAATTTTCCCTTTAAAGTAAATAATAATTATCTGGATACACTAACTTAATGACATTGTCCTAAAGGGCTTGCGCGTCTTGCGTCATCATGGCTCTGCTAAAGACCATTCAGACAAGCGTTAATTCCCGTAGTTCCTACAGTACAACTTCTACTTTCTATCACATTCGCAGATACATGATCCCTCCCGGCAACAAGACCGCAATTAGGACATTTATGTATTCTCATTGAAAGGGTTTTGGGAACTGGATCAACTGACCCCAGCCAGCATCGGATATGGATTTAGCAAGATGATGGTTCTGCATCATGTTCCTGATCTGCAATTCCTCAAATACGATGTGGTCGTAGGTATCTGCCAGTTTTCTTGATTCTTATTCGGATATATTCTGAATTGAAACGCTTTTTCATGCTATTTCATGCTCATTTTCTAACCGGATATTTCATATAATACAATATATTATTATATGGATTTGAGGTCGAATAAATATGAATAATGAGGCACAAAATAATGAAGAGAGAAGATGCAGACGGTTGTGTCCGGATTGCCCGATCAGAACTAGGAATGATCTGACGAACAAAATAGATTCGGATCATTATTAACCTGGCAGGGTAAAAGTATGAAATACACTATCGGGGATGCTGTAAGATTCAAACTTGAATCAGGCGAAGTACAGGAAGGAAATATACAATTTATCGAAAAGGGGAATTCTGAAGAAATATATTATATAAATAGTTCCAACAGATGGGCTTATAAAATATCCGGAAAAAAAATAATTTCATAAATCACAAATCCAAACGGTTTCGATGTGGGGTAACGAATTTATATTATAGATACATGAAATGCCAGCATGGGAACTAAAAATGGATTTGGAAATGCACAAATTCTTGCCTTGGCTGGTGGAATTGTATCTATAATAAGCGTCTTTTTACCATGGTATAGCGCAAAAGCAAACGCGTTTGGCATGGCGTCAAGCATATCTGTAAATGGTCTTGGCTCTATCAGTGGAAACGGGCTTCTGCTTGGGCTGTGGAGAGAAAATGCAACCTGGGAATTCCAGGGACTGGGAGTTCTTGCCCTGGGGATCGTCAGTATAGCGGTTGCTGTATTACTCCGGGAAAAAATCCGGAGTATGGCGATGTTCATATGCGGCATCCTGATAATCGGTGGCTGGGTAGTAAATATTAGAAGCATCTGGGAATTCTCCGGTGACTTTATGAACGCATCCATGCAATCAGGTGCAGGTTACGGCCTGTATATGGTTGCACTTGCAGGCGCTTTGGTTGCAGCAGGAGGATTGCTTGCATGGAGAGACGTTACAAAATGATATCTTTTCATCTGGAAAGCAAAATCATTTAAACCTTAACATCATAATAGATTATTCAGTGGTATTGGAGTAAGCTGACAGGTGGCGTTAGCTTGGTATTTCTGGAATACAGGAAACGGGAGTTATCTAAATTTTCTGTATACTAAAATGCATCCAAAAATAGATTAAAAGGAGAATGCAACATGGAAATAATCGAAGTCAAATGCAAGAATTGCAGCAAAGAAATATATATAAACCGTGAACAAGTCAGGGATAAAATGTTCTGTACGCTGGGGTGTATGGATTCCTATAAAGTTCCTCATCAACAAAAAGACTAAAAAAACTTATTAATTACCTGTGCATACTTGGGGACATGATCGTTTCGATGACCCTGGAGCTTAAGGATATCCCCGGACAACTGGTGCTGGCGCTCTCGCCAATATCGGAATTCCAGGGGAATATCATGAGCGTAGTCCACCAGCATGACGAGAAAACACCACGTGGGACAATACCGGTACAGATAACATTTGAGATAGAACACAGCGTATTGAACAAGCTTATTGACCGGCTTGAAAAAAGCGGTGTAAAAGTAGCAAGGGTCGGGGAAGAAAGACTAAGGTCAACGGTTTCTGTTATTCTCATCGGGCATATCGTTCATTCTGATATGGGGGATACTATTGATAAAATTGATTCAACAGGATTTGCTGAAGTTGTGGATATGTCGCTTTCAATGCCAGCTATTGAAAAAACCTCATCAGCTTATCTTGTGATCAATGCAATTGGTGAAAAAGAACTGGGCAAGGCACTTGATATAATGAGAGAAGTCGCAGGTAAGAAAGATCTTCTTTTGATAGAGCCTATTCGCTTGAATTCGGTGGGATCATGAGAATAGTCAATATTTCTATCATCGGATTTGGCGCAGTAGGCCAGGGTGTCGCACGTTCCATTTTATCAAAGCAGGAATACCTTAAAAAAGAAGGAATTGACCTTCGCGTTGTGGGGATATCTGATTCAAAAGGCAGTGAAATAAATACCACAGGAATTGATCTTGAGAGCGCACTTTTACGAAAAAAACAAAAAGGCTCAGTTGGTTCGAATAATGCACTTGATATCATTGGCGATGTGGAACATGACATTGTTGTTGAAGTCACTCCTACAAATATAAATAATGGAGAACCCGGACTCAGTAATATGCGCCTGGCATTCAAATCGGGAAAACATGTTGTAACATCCAATAAAGGGCCTTTAGCATTACATTTTAACGAATTGAAAGAGGCAGCCGAGGATAACGGACTTTTCTTCAGGTATGAAGCAACTGTGGGTGGAGCAGTCCCGATCTTTAACCTTGTTCATGAAGCTCTGGGAGGAAACACTGTCCTCGGGATAGAAGGGATCTTAAACGGCACATGCAATTACATTTTGACAAGGATGTCCGAGGAAAGAATGCCGTATGATCTTGCTCTTAAGGAAGCGCAGGAATTGGGGATAGCCGAAACCGACCCTACATATGATGTTGAAGGTATTGACTCTGCGATCAAGCTTGTAATAATTGCAAACTCCATTTTCGGGATTGATTCTACTTACAAAGATGTTGATGTTACGGGCATCACAAAAATAACGCCTGAAGCGCTTGAACTGGCTAATAGGAATAATTACGTCGTCAAACTCATCTGTGAGGCACGGGAAGGAAAACTCACGGTAGCACCGCGGCTTGTTCCGAAACGTCATCCCCTTGCAGTAGGAGGGACGTTGAACGTAGCATCAATATTAACGGACCTTGCAGGAAGGATCACTATCAGCGGCAAGGGTGCTGGTTCGATTGAAACAGCAAGCTCGATCCTTAGCGATATCCTGTATATTGCCCGAAATTCATGAGAGCTGTCCGCGTATGCGCAGGGGAATCAGAATCAGTCCGCCAAAAACTACTTTCCGGGTTGTCTCTTGATAAGACCAGAAAGTTAGTGAAAAAGAACGGTTTTATTGAGATCCCGGTTACCGGATCTTTTAATTCAAATGAATTTACTTTTGTTTTGCAGGAGAAAGCCCGGTATTATTCAAAACAAAAAACAATCAGCAGTATCCTTAATATTCCTGAAAGTGAGAAAAAATTATTGCCACGGGGATGGCAGATCCTTGGGGAAATAATAATTGTAACACTTAATGAAAATCTGGAGCATCGAAAAAAAGAAGTGGGGGAAACATTACTCTTACTTTATCCCAGATGTAAAACAGTGCTTCTTGACAGGGGCATACGCGGCCGGATGAGAGAGCCTGATCGCGAGATCATAGCCGGGAATCGCACTGAAACGATTCATAAAGAAAACGGTTGCTTTTTCAAGCTTGATGCCATGCGGGTTATGTTCTCGCAGGGAAATCTTGCTGAAAAAAAACGAATGAGCAAACTGGGAAAGGATGAAACTGTCGTTGATATGTTCGCAGGGATCGGGTATTTTTCAATACCCATGGCAGTTCACTCAAAACCCAAAAAAATAATTTCCATTGAAATAAACCCTGTTTCGTTTGTTTATTTGAATGAAAATATCACCCTCAACAAGGCAGGAAATATCATTGAACCCATAGCAGGGGACTGCGCAAAAGTAGCTCCTTGCGGAATAGCAGACCGTGTTATTATGGGATACCTGGATGGCCATGAATATCTCCCGCAAGGGATCAGCGCCCTGTTACCGGGTGGTATCCTGCATTATCATGAGGCTGTGCCGGAGGCTATCGAGCAGCGTCCAGTGGAGAGGATACTGGAAGTTTCTAAAGAGTATGGAAGGAGTGCGCAGATAATTGGGATGCACAGGATCAAGAAATATGCGCCCGGGGTCTGGCATGTGGTTGTGGATGCGAGGGTGGATTAGATTAGTATTCGAGAAGATCAAGTTTTAGAAGGTGTATTTCCCCTTAATTTATCTTTATTTTCAATGGATAGGGCGTCATGAACTGCTTCCCTGATAATATATCCTGCTTTATGCAGGATTGTATCTTTGAGTTCGGCATCTCTTTCCATCCCTGCAGTGCAGGGATACGCATGGTGCGCACTTGATATTACCTCATCAAGTTTGCTATCCAGCGGAGTGTTCTTGAGTTTCTGTGCCACATAATAAGCGCACCCGCATGGCTGGCTGCTCAGGATTTGTATGGATACAATATTGTTATTCTTGACCCCGATCTTAAATCCGGGAAAGCCAATTCTAAATTGCTCTAAAAAATTGTCAATTAAGGGATCATCACCTTTCTTAAGGGAGCAGAATGGTTTTGGAGCAGCAAATACAATTCCGGCTTTTTCGCATTTCTCTTTTAACTGGTTCCTTAATCCTGGCGACAGCCAATTCGGTTCTTCAATAGGAGCTATTATCAAACGTGTTCCGGCATCCTTTGCCATGGCGGGAAGTTCGGTGATAATATCAGGATGAAGATTTATTGCTAACAATACATCGTTTTCCGGAAGAACAGGAGGCAGATACTTTTTTGATTCTTCAATATAACCAGGCAGACCCGGAGGTTGTGTATATATCCCGATAATGTTTTTTGAAAAATCAAGATTTTTATCGTCCCTGCAAAAAATGCACAATTTATCACAGGAAATACAGAAATTCCTGTAATTTAACAGGTTCCCTATTACGCGTTCCCCGAATTTGCCATTATATGCTACAAATATTCGCATAATGTTTTGTTCATACAATATAGCCCGGCGATCCTGCCTCCAACAATTATATCGAAATTATCCGGCATAACCACATTATTCCAGCATCTTCTCAAACATCATCCTGACCATCATTCGTTTCAATATGAAATAATCCTGGGTAGCCGCCATTACAGCCTGTTTTTCCATCATCTTCCTGTCATGGGTCCATCCTGCCATTACTTTTTTCAAGGTTCCCATTAAAACATCTTTTTTTTGTTCAGGTAAACTTGTGATAATATCTGTTCTTGATTTTACGATCTTTATTCTGTCTTCCTCAGGAAGTTCTGCAATTGAATCGAGCATATCGCTTATTGCTGTCATTCTCTTGTCTTCTGGCATACTTGCGAATTGCTCCATCCGTGCGCTCAATATCTTGCGCCGTTCTTCATCCGGTTTTAATGCAAGCATGTGTACGGCTTCCATCATCTGATTGATTTTTTCAGCCTTCATCTTGTACTCCTGGCATACAGGACACTTTTCAAGATGTTCATCCAGTGATGCTATATCTTTTCCCGAACACTCTTCGCATGCTTTTGCCAACTTTTCTAATTCTTCCCTCTGACTCATAAAAAAATTCACCAATCAAAAATAATAGGCATTTTCTCAGATATATAGTTACTTGAGAGTTTTACACGATCAATTTATAAGCTATAATTTAAGTCGCAAAAACTATCTTCAATGAATTTTCGTATGAACAAATCAATGCTGATTCATATATTATATTAGTCAGCCAGCTCGCATTTTAAATAATGGTAGATTGCCTTGGCAATGGCGTCTTTTACTGAAGACTCCCCGGACTTTACTTTCAAAGCGATCACATCTTCCTGGGGAAGTACTGACTGAATATGGACATATCTCATATTTATCTCCTGAAATTAAATATATGATTATTATTTATTTATATTTAGAATTCACATGAATATATAGGGAAGTGTGAAGTTTGGAACATCGGATCAAAAATTGATCGCAACTATCTTAATCCAGATCGAAAATTATTTACTATTGAATTAATGATTTCACTTTACGAGGCAAGTATAATCAAAAGGTTCAAATGTTTTTATCCATTGGGTTTTGTCTACTGGTTTATATTTCGGGTCTCTTCCTTTACCTAATGTCTGGAAGATTTTATCTTCTGTAATTTCAAGAATGTTCATCAATAATAAAAATGTATTTAATTGCTTATATAGGTGATATAATATTTTAATGCTCAAAATAATTGTTATTATTATGAAGTTACCTTATTTTAATTGACCAGATCCTTTTCATGATTGGCTACTCGATTATATATGTCACCTGGACAGATAACGAAACTTTTGTCTCTCCGGGCTTGATTGGTGTAGCAACTTTTTCTTGTGCGATTGATACTTCCCTAAAAAATGGTTGAACGATCCCGCCATCACTTATTGAAGATGTCTTCACACCGACTATCCTGACATCCAGCTTTTTAGCAAGATCATTGGCCTTTGATGATGCATTCGATACCGCTTCTGTCAGCAACTCATCCTGAAGTTCCTTTTGTTTTTCTTCGGATACGGAAAATGATATTCCTCCAATTTGATTGGCTCCTGTGGCTGCAGATCTGTCAATGATATCGCTCAGTTTTTCTAACATCCTTGTTGTAACCTGTATATTATTGGAGGCAGAGTAAGCTTCTATAGTTTGTACACCATTATTTTTGTAAACCGGCTGGATGGAAAGAAAGGACGTTTGAATGTCTTTATCCTCCAGTCCGAGATTCTTGAGTTCATTAATTACTGCATTCATTGAGACTGCATTCTTATCTGAAGCTTCCTTTGCGGTTTGTGCCTGAACAACAACACCAATGCTCAATGAAGCAATATCAGGGGCTACATTTTTATCCGCTGAGCCTGAGATAACGAGGGTGTGCTCCTCTTTTTGGCCGGATATGGCGAAAGGTCTTGCAAATAGTAAAACTGCCATTAATACTATAGCTATAGAAAGAACAAAAAGGATAGAATATAATTTATTGCTGGATATTTCCTGTGTCATTTTCCCACCACTCTTAAATATCAATTTGTTTCATTATAAATCTTAGCCTGAATCAAGCATAAATGACCCTTTTGCGCGCTCTGTTCAAAGTAGAAAAGTATTTTTAGTATAAAAAGAAACATATTTACCTATGACTACCACAATCAAAGTTTCAGATGAGACAAAGCAGCTTCTTGATATGCTACAGGCAAAGATGACCCTTACATTTCGCAGGAAGAAAACTCTTACTGAGCTTCTTGACACAATAGCAAGACTTGCCTTAAAGCATGAGAACGAACTCCTTGAG
Organism: Candidatus Methanoperedens sp.; assembly: GCA_049301735.1. Lineage (GTDB taxonomy): Archaea > Halobacteriota > Methanosarcinia > Methanosarcinales > Methanoperedenaceae > Methanoperedens. The sequence goes on along the minus strand of JBAQLI010000016.1, from coordinate 10,978 downwards.
ACTGAGAAATTACCACCCCTTGAGAAAGACCCTGCAATGAAGAAGCCTATCGATTGGGGAGTAAATACAGATGCCAGCAAAATAGATGAATATATTTATACTGAGACTTGAAAATGTCGATATTCGTTGATACGGGGGCATTTTTGGCATACAGGAATAAAAGGGATAAGTATCACGAGTTTGCTCTCAAACTGTTTAGGGATGCCCTTAAAAGAAAATATGGACAGATATATACTTCTGATTACATCTATGATGAAACTCTCACTCTTGCGCTTGTCCGGACAAACAATATAGCGGTGGCTCTGGATATAGCCGAAGTGATTCAGTCTCCAAGAATCAAAATGGTCTTTGTTGATGCAAAGCTCTTAGAAAGATCAACAACAATATTCAAAAAGTATTCTGGCAGAAATTTGAGTTTTACGGATGCTGTGTCAATTGAAATCATGAAAGAGTTTAATATAGAGAAATACTTTGGTTTTGACTCGCATTTTAATGGAATAGTTGAATCTCTCGTTTAGTATCAATTCCCGCTGTCCTTCCTTTTTTTACATAAATCGCCCAATTTCCTCAAAGCCTCTTCCGGTGTAACACTCTCAATATACTCCATTGCGTGCATTCAATTCATTACTGAATTCGACAGGAAGCATATTTTGGAGGTAAAACATATTGAAATCCGGTTTGAAAAAAAAGAACAACTAACTCGTACGAACACGAACGAACTCCGGAGATCGTTCGTGTTCGTTGTTGATTTATTCATGTTCATTTAATCTTGAAAAACCAATAATAGAGTTTACACCCATAAAATAAATTATTAAATACGTTTAAAACCGAAAAAAACCAATTAAACTATCGATAACCTTATTAAATTTGCAGTTATACCAACATTTGTGATGGTCTATATTCACAACTTAGAATACAACTGACCTCAACATTGAGACCTCACAGTCTCTCAATAAATTATGCCAAAGGGGAAACATCACATGGCATCAAATCCTGATCATCAGGTAAAGTTGAGTCATTCAATTAAATCAAAATGTTGTATCTATTAAAAAACATGCGATTTATATTGAATCGACAATAAATGAACCAAAAATATATATATCATTTCATATAACCTTCTTACTATGACTTACAAAAAATCGATATTTAAAGACCTGTTTGAAAAACGCAGGAGTTTAGCGGTCAAAATAGGGCTGACCGGTATAATCTTTTTGCTTTTTTCTTTACTTGCAAAGGAATTGATCCCTATTTCACAGCCAACTGGTATTTCACATATCCTGAATGTTATTATTGAGCTTTTTGGCAAAGTGGGTGAAGCCTTTATACTTTCAGGTTTTGTTGTTTTTGTCCTGGAAGAGCATCCTCTTGCAATGATGGTTAAAGATGTGTCAAGATCCATTATAGATGAAATAATAGACAGGCATTTTACAAAGAATGAATTGATAGGATTTATTTTAAAAGGAATACGAAATTTAAATAAATATGAGCAAATAGATGATGAAATATATTCTTTGTATGAAAAACATGGTTTGCTCGAATTGTCCGAAGAGCCCAGAATGTCCAATCTTTCAATAATCTTCAAGAAAGAAGGTGAAGTGGAAGGTGAAAATGACAAGATCGTCCTGAACAGGATGTATGATTATATGGCAAAAAATGAGGCAAAAGATGGGGGTACTTCAAAATTGATAAACAGGGACGGTCTTGTTGCATTTTTCGATTCTGCTGTTCCGGGATTAACAACCGAGGAAGAGGAAGAGATCCTGAAAAATATTCACAAATACCAGGATATTTCCTTCAAATTTTCTACTTCATTTGAAATAAGCGGATATATGTGCAATAAGAATCTGACGCCGCTTGAGCCAGTTTACATAAGGAGAAATGATTTTGATCTTGAAAATTGCAGACCGAATAATTCAAAAAATGAAACGGAAATCAAGCCCAAACTATTCGTTGTTTATGAGATAATAAGCCAGAGCGACGGGAATAAGATCCTGAAATTGAATGCATATTTTAATATCAAGATACCTCCAAAAGAGTTCATCGAGCTTTTTTTTGAAGTAAAAGGAATTGTGCCTGTTTTTGATCTATGGACTTATGAATTCATTTCATATACAAAAGGAGCAACATTTGAATTGCAGTTAGGGGATGATTTTGAGACAAAGATCGAGGAAGTCCTTATCGGCGTTCCAAATCCTCCGATCAAATCGAATTCCAAATTGAAATATAATGGCTGGATCATGCCCCATTCATCAATATCAGGAACCTGGAGAAGGAAGCTTTAATTGTTAAATCGACTGGCAGAATGCCGTTTAAGGTCACTCAAAATTTCATCCTCCTGTAAAACACCGCTTTCACTATTTCCGCTAAAAAAATCTTCAAAATCTATCCCATAAAAGAGTTTTGACCTATTTTCGGGGATAAGCATAGCGCTAAATAGTTTCAAACCATATATAGTATTGCAGGAACTGCAAGATTTCAAGCCTGTGGAGAATCCGGTGGGTATTCGTTGAAGCAGGAAGCCACAATGCCTTTAGGCGTGGTAGTTCACATATCCCCAGGTGATGAAGACATATGGTTTTTGATGTTAAGACCCAGGCAATGATAAACCTGACAATCCAGGTGCTGCTCATTATGTCGGTATCTGGCGCAGTATTTCTCGTAAAGAAGAGAAATCTGGGGAAACACTGCGTCATCATGAGAGTTGCTGTCCTGTTACAGATAATAGCGATAGCTGGCATAATGCTGCCCTCGATGCTCGGTTACATTGAAAATGAACAACGGAGTATATTCTTCAACATGGAGATGTTGGTGCACCATACGCTTGGACTAATTGTCATTGCGATATGGATTTATATAAATCTGGTATTTGCAGGAGTTATGAGGATAAGAGTCAGGCTTGAGACAGCCATGAGGTTAGCATTGGCATCATGGATACTAGCACTCATCATTGGTTTACATATGTACTTGTTGATATGGATGTGACCATCTCGATGACTGGCTATATCCCTCCACGGGTTAGAATCGAAATGACAATGGGGATATGTCTCCATATCAAGAATCCTGAAATTGAACAGAGAGATTATCCTGCCTGCAGGATACAAAAGGGGCTTGTGCTTGTTCATGAAAATAAAGATCTGTCTGAAGAGGGCATTGGATTCGCAGTACCTGTTCTCAAGTTCGGGCATGAGACTGTTTTTCCGGGAAATGCGTACGTAACTACTGAAAAAGATGGTGATAAATCAGTGGTTAGGATCGATTATGACATGAACCTTGTTGAAAGGATGGTGGTGAAAAGCAGCACGAGGATCGACAGCGAAGCTTTTTACAGAATAAAGGAATGTTTCTCCTGGCTGCACCGAAAATATCCACAGTTGAGAGGAATCCTGGTACGTTCTTCTAATTCATTAAGGCGCACCTGTGATATAGAGACCAGATTCGAAAAGATTGCCTGTGCAGGCATAGTAAGCGTTGTGAATACCGTCAATACTAAAAAAGGCACAATCCATGTCGGAGTGGATATAAGCAATGTGAAAAAAGAAGGATGCACAGAGGTGAATATCATGAACGAACAGGGAGCAAACCACTTTGATAGATACTGCGATTCAAACGGATTATTCCTCAAGGGAAATGCAATAGGGACATGGGATGAGATTTTTGCAGATGAGGCATCGTTCATTGATTCCGGTGATAACATAGTCTTCACGCTTAAACAGGTAAAAGGAGCCAGGATGTTCAGGGGAAGGGAGCTTGTGGTGGGTCGCCTGGCTTGGTCCGGGCTCGCATATGGGTTACCTCAGAACATAAATAATTTCGCTTATGAAATCAGGATTGGAAGGTTTGCTTGACCTCTGTTCTCCTTATATACCCATATTTTAATAATCCACACAACAGATCGAGTTTTCGCTTTCCTCCTCTTGGGGTAGGCTATGTAGCAGCATGCCTCAGAAACGCCGGGTACGGTGTAAATATCCTGGATTGCACCTTTATGAAAAGGGAAGAAGCTCTAAAGAAAGCTCAATGTGCTGGAGCGGATGTTGTGGGGATTTACAGCATGGTGACCATGCGGAATGACAGCATATGGTTCGCAAGACACTTACGGGATAGCTGTGATCTCCTTATTGCCGGAGGGCCTCTTCCTTCATGCGATCCTCTCTCATTTATGAACGACTTTGATGTTGTTGTAAAGGGAGAAGGGGAGCATGCCATGTTAGAGCTTATAAGGACATATGAGAGCGGTGGTGATCTTTGGTCTATACAGGGAACCGTATGCCTTAAAAGGAATAATGGCCAGGCGAGGAGGGGGCAGGATGAAATAGTTTTCACAGATCCACGCATATTAGAATCTGACCTTGACAAAATAGCATTTCCTGCAAGAGATTTGTTTCCGAATGACAGATACATAGAATACTGGAAGAGAAGATATGGGCATGCTGTAACCACCGTCTTCACAACGAGGGGCTGTCCCTTCAGTTGCGAGTTCTGCAGTAATGCTGTCTTTGGTGTTTCTTACCGTGAGAGATCCCCTGAAAATGTAGTGGACGAGGTTGAACAGGCACTTTCATTCGGGTACGATCGCATTCACTTTGCGGATGATGTTTTCACGCTTAATAGAGAGCGTGTACTCAAGATATGTGACGAGATCAGGAGGAGAGGTCTTCATTTCAAGTGGGAGTGTCTGGGAAGAGTTGACTCGATCGATGAGGAAATATCAATTGCGATGAAGGATGCCGGATGTGACAGGATATTCTTCGGAATTGAGTCCGGCAATGATTCGGTGTTAAAGCTCATGAAAAAGAAGATCACACCGGATAGGGCGCGCAAGGCAGTTTATTCAGCCCATGAAGCTGGTCTTTCGACCGGAGCTTTTTTCATCCTCTGCTATCCGGGAGAAACTGATGATACCGTACTTGAAACTCTTCGTTTTGCAGTCTCTCTTCCTCTGGATTACCTCTCTTTCACCATGCCTTATCCTTTGCCTGGAACTGCCCTTTATGAGAGGGTGAAGGAAAGGATCTCAAAAGAATGGGAAGCTCCAGATAGTCTGATCTCTGATCATGTCCTTATCTTTGATGCAGACTTCTCTGAGAACAAGATGAAGTTCGCGATTTTTAAAGGGGAGGCGCTGTTTGAAATGAAGAAGAGATTAGGGAATTATTCAGTCCTGGTTATGAGACCCTTTGAGCTATTGACCAATTTCATGTTCAGGTTAATGAAATAAATCAATTATAGGTTATTAGAGGTTATCGGCTGCTTTTTCTCTTCTCTAATATCTTCATTTGAGATTGTAGATGTCTATGGCTATTATCAATGGTGAAACTAAAATACTTTAATAAGTCGATAGCGAAAGATTTAATTGATGCAAAACTCACGTAGAAGGAGAAATGGAATGGAAGAAAATCCATCACCTTTGATAGCTCAATATCAACCAAAAAAAAATGGAATAAAGAGTCAGAATAAGCCGAAAAATCTCTTCGATCGTTTCATAGATTACAAGAACGATATTCTCAGGTTTATGCATGACTTTAAGGTTCCCCAATGTATGTGCGGGCTCTGTCCCACATATATCGAATGCAGAGAAGAAACAGCATTTTGTCTTTCAACAACCGGAAAAAGCAAATGCATTAAAGAGGAAAAAGGATGTTTGTGCCCGGGCTGTCCGGTTCACGAAAAAATGGGATTTAAATATGTTTACTATTGCATCCGCGGAGATGAAAAGGAGCAACTTGCAAAAAAGTAAAGAATGGAAATGCAGCGTATGCGGTTATATTTATAAAGGAAATGAACCTCCGGAAGAATGTCCCCAATGCAGCAGTTCTTCTAAAGAATATTCGGAACTAAAGGATAAACAAAAACTTAAGTTCGATGGGGAAAAATTTGATGTTTTATTGATTAATGGAAGTTCTCACAGAGGTCACAATACTGGCGTTTTAGTGGGTTTAGCAGAAAAAGCTCTTAATAGAAAAGGCGTGAGTTATAGACTGTTCAATTTGAACGAATTGGATATTCAGCACTGCTGGTGCTGCTACAGCATGAGAGATTCTGCATGCACGTACCCATGCAGGAACCAGCTTGATGATGTGCCTGCACTCCAAGAGATGATAGTTAATTCCAGAGCAGTGATAGTGGCTTCACCCATAAATTGGAATAATATGTCAGCGCGGTTAAAGGATTTCCTGGACAGGCTGACATGCCTTCAAAATCTATATTTACTGAAAAAAGAAGGCTTAACTACCGGAAAAGTTGTAGGGATTTTGGTAAACGGTCATGAAGATGGAGGAATAAAAACAGCAATGGACATTTTTATTTATTTTCAGCAAATGGGGTATGTTCTTGCTCCATTCGGTTTTGCATATAGGACCCATGGCGCACAATATAATGCAAAAACAGACGATGATTTTTTCAAAAATGACGAAATACTGAAAAAGGAAATAGAAGGCATTGTTATCAATGTTATTGAAACGATGAACCAGGATTTAGAGACTAAATTGAAAGATAAGATAGTTCCTGTTAGCGAATAGCAAAATTTCATTAATTGTTTTAGCTTTCATTTTCGGTTACCTCCATTAACCATCCAACAGGATTTTCAATTCTAATCATAAAAACGTTACTATTTGCCGATTGGAAATTCAATAAAGAGGATCGAGAGGCTTAATTTATGGGGCTGGAAGATGCCGTGATGCCCATGTTGCTTGTTGTGTCCGTGAAATTCTTTATGAAAGATGCAGCCCTATATTCATTCCCAATTATAGGCGACATGAATTCCCCAAAAGGCGCAATACTTGACACTTTTCCGGGATATGTTGTGGGGAGCCCGATAGGCAGGTTCAAGTATTTTTGAGGGATATATTTAGCCTGGAATTATATGGACAGTATCACCAAATTCGACGGCACAGATTACGCAAATACATTTGCTAAAAAGATCAATATTATGCATGAATTGGTCAAAAGTGTACTGCCTGGCCAGCTAAAAGAAGGGGATGATATTATTGATTTAGGGGGTGGTCCGGGAATGGGCGCCAGAATCATCGAGGAATTGGGAATAAAAGCAACGCTGATCAATATAGAGCCTTCTACTACGATCTATGATGTTCCCCGGCTATCGTTGGTGAAATATATACCCTTAAAGATGACCTTTAAAGAAGCATTGGACGCCAAATGCCCTGTATTGCCAGTTGCCTCCTGATGGTAAGCTCAGAACATGAGATCGCATTATGCAACGGTGGGACGGCAAATGAAAACAAAAAGATATTCTTAGGGGATTTGAATAAGTTCATTCACAAGAATCTCAAGAAAAACGGAAGCCTGGTCTTTGGATTCCCGAATTATCGAAAAGGAGCAAGCAAGACAGCGATCTCCAGGCAGCGCAGATTGACAGAATCGATATTGGGACATTCACATCCACCCGAAGAATTATTTACGGTGGATGAGTTCTCAGAGGCGTTTGGCGCTCGACCTGACGTATTTAATCAAAAACCTATGAATCTTGCCAATGAGGATCCGGAAGAGACAATTTTGATGGCAAATGTGGTTGTATTCAACATGAAGAATTTATAAATAAATGTTGATTTTCATCGCTGTCCAGATTTAACGAATGCATTTCTGGTTAATTATGATCCTCTTTTAAATCAAACCATAATGAATAAAGGACTTTATATGATCTTCTGGTACGAAAAAAACCACCGAGTACACAGAGGACACAGAGAATGATAAAAACTCTGTGGTCTCTGCGTCCTCTGTGGTTGATTGTCGAATCATGAATTAATACAATAACGCTGTCCAGCCATCATAAAAATATGCCCGATATGCCGCACTTGCTGCATACTATCTCGATCCTGTCTTCAATGTGCGATAACGCTGGTTCTTTTTTCTTTAATTTCTTTAAAGATTTCATCCAGATTTTCAGATATCCATTGAGAGCGTTCTTTAGTATAGTCGCCTCTTCCCATATCAAAACTCTGGATAAACCTGACCATCTCTATCGGCCCCAGGGATTTTGCCAGTATCTCGAATCCATCCTTTCTTATTTCATTAATGGTTTTAGCTTTCATTTCATGCCTTTTCCGTTATTCTTACGGTAGTTTCCGTAACAACAATGAAATTTCCGCGGAGGGATTTTTCATATTTTTCAATCAAGCGCTGCAGTACAACTATTTTGTTTGCTGGCTGCTCATCTTCAAGTCGCAAAAGTATCACACCTTTATGTGGCTTTTTCTCTCGAAAAACAAGCTCACCAAAGTCTTTGTCATTTGTAATCAGTATGCGATTTTGCTCGTAGGCTTTCTGGATAACGTTCCTATCATCCGCTCCCCTGATTTCATCAAATACAGAAACTACATCATGATTTTGCAGGCGCAACCACTGTGCAACTGCAGGTCCAGTGCATTCATCCACAAGGAACCGCATTCAACAAGCCTCTGCAGTCAAAGGCATAAATGTGGTGTTTTCAAGGGATTCTGTTGCAAACAGTAAACAAGCTTGTATATCTTCCCTGGTTAATCCTTTGTATTCTTCAAGGATTTCCTCCACAGAAGCGCCATGCGCTAATAATCCCAGAATAAACTGCACCGTAAGTCTTGTTCCCTTGATCACAGGTTTCCCTGTCATAACATTGGGGTTAAGTGTTATTCGTTCAAGCAATTTTTCTGCTTTCATGTTCTTTCACCTTATCTATTATTCTATAATAATATAAAGACCATTGATTACCTTTTATAAAGTTAAATCCTCGTTGAAATCCAATTCATACACCCTTTGTTGCCAGGCCATCGTCAAAAACATGCCCGACGCTCCTGAATCGCTCTAATCCTTTCCATCCCCAAACTCTGATCCGTTTTCAGATCGACCATATCAATCCGGCGCAAATCTACTATCAATGATAAACACCGAATCTTTATCGGTCACGAGATATCATGTACAATATCATATATTTCTAAACGTGGCGAAGCCTTGACTTTTTGGAATAGTTCAATGGCTTTAGGTGGCTGCGTACTGCTTCTCATTTTCTCAAGAGCTTCACGACTTTCCCACACAGTTTCAATCCTGTAAATTTCCGAATTGTCACTTTTTCTTAGCAGAGATGATCTTATCAGTCCTTGAGTCAATGCATCTTGTTTCAGGGATTCGTAAGCCGTTTCAAATTCTCTTGCCTTGGAAACAGGCACCCTTCCTTCTACTATTGTTATAACTTCCATATTTACACCTTTCCTGGATATTATTTGGATTTCATTATCGTTATCATCAATCCTGCCCACTTATTAAAGCCAGAGGTTTAAACCTAATCTTTTATTCTTCATTTGATTTATATTCACTATATATTTGTCGTATATATTTATGTTCAATTACCTCAAATCGTGGATTTGTTTTACTCATAGAAGTAGCAGCCTTTTTTATAGGTTCAATAACTGCAGGCATAGTTTCATGTGGATTAAAGTATATTATCAAAGCATGGTCGGTTGAAAACAGAGACACACATTGACGAAATAAAATATCACCTTCACCTCTCTGCTTATGAATTGGATTTGCCTTTAGGACAATATAGATTCCATGGGATAATCTGTATATTACTACATCTGCAACTTCATAACCTGAATGTAATTTTGGTTTTGTATCAGTCACTTTTGAAATGACTCTAGTCCAACAATCACCTTTTTTATTTTCAATACAATTCATACATTTTTCTAATGATGGGTGTGGCTCACATTTTTCCTTTATTGAAAGCACTTCATCATTAACATCTATCGCTTCATCAAATGGACTAATAAATGGAAATAATTCATGAAATTTAAAGAAGGAAGAAGGTGTTATTTCATATCCAATACGAAATAATAGTTCTTCTTTTTCTGTATCAGAACTGCAACAATAAAAAGCTTCCAAAATCATTGGGGAATTTGACCAATCAACGCTATAAACTTTGTTTAGCGTTTCTATGAAACTATTTTTCATTATCTTTTGAATTTTCGAATCATTAATTTCAGGAAGCCAATTAAGCCTTGTAATTAGCCTAGCCCATACAAGTATTTGCCCGTCAGGATTCCCAGAAGGTGATTCTATCCAGCTAATTAATTTATCAATTATTATTTTTTTTAATTCATTTTCATCATCATATTTTCTTAATGCATTCAAATAGGCAATATATTGATGAGGATTGCGATCTGTTAACTTAATATAGTTTGATATTTGAGAAGGCAACCACTCTTTAAGGCTTGTGAAATCCTCAGACAAATTTGCAACCGCTGATGATGCCATAAAATCTACCCAATCTGAATTTGGTGAGCGTTGCCCTTTTGATAAAAACTCGTTCGCATATTTTAACAGATTTTCTTTTGCTGATGCATTATGAGGATAACCAACTTGTGATATAATTTCAAATAATGTGGTCCACTCTAAAGCATTTTTTCGTTTATCATCGGCATTTTTTTCTAAAGGATCTCGATATTTGTAATAATCATTGGAAGGGTTTCTTCTAAAAATATCTTGATATTTCTCTAAATAGGGTTCCCAATCTGAACCAAATTTTTTGAATAGATAAAAAGAATTTAGAAAAAAGGTTTTTAATTGATACCTCGGTTCATCTTCACTTAAAAGGTATTGAAAATATTTTTCATTATGATGTTTTATCCAATAATCAACTAAATCATTTTTGTTCATTTATATCCTCTAAGTATAATATAGTAAAACCATTATTTAATGAAATACTAAGCGAAGCATTTCCTTGGAAAACAGATAAAAACTGTGAGTAAGTTAGTATTGATAAATCAATTTTAGTTTGTAAATTTTTTATATTTGTATAAAATCCATCGTATAATTCATTCAATGGCCAGAAAGCAGCTTTCCTTGATACACAAATTATGTCTAAGGCATTACCGAATAATAAATTAGAAAATTTTATTATGTAAGTTACCATATATGGTGGCATGGATACCAACAAGAAGTCTACATGGTGGCTAAAGGCCATATCTGGAGCTGATGAAGTTCAAGCAAG
>JBAQLI010000015.1:0-2575 GCA_049301735.1 Candidatus Methanoperedens sp. | reverse complement strand
CTCATTGATCACGATATGAGGAACGCTCATAACGCTGTACTTCTGAACAAGATAGGGGAACTCTATCATCTCTATGACATCTGACCGTATAAACTCGCTCTCGATTGCCAATTGATGCGCCATACGTGCAGCTCTCGGGCAGAAAGGGCATGTAGGGGAAACAAATATTTGTAAATGGACTGGTTTTTTTATTTCTGAAAGTCTCTTCTTGACGCTATCCGGCAGGGAGGTGGCACCCTTTGAAACGTCTATTATGTCGTCCACAATGACGGGAAACTCATATCCTGCTGGCATACCATAGTATCTGATGCCATAATCTTTGTTTCCAATGATCGCAATGGCAGGGATCCTCTTGATGTTGTATTTTAGATCTTCGTCACCATTCTTGACAAAGTCATAGACTTTTGTCTTTATTTTCGGGGATAATGTCCCAAGATCAAGAATCAGTTCCCTTGTATCCTTGCAGAACAGGCACTCATTTTCCTGGGTGAAAACAATCAGTTCAACGTCTCCTGTAAGTTTTTCGAATTGTTTTTTTATTTGTTCTTTTTGGATATCATTGAGGATCATATGCTTCAACCAACGGATTTTAGAAGTTTTTCCACTCTCTCAAAAACCATTCTCATCTATTTCATTCTTCTCACTGTAAAAGGACTGCCATCCTTTACATAACTTAAATCCACATTAACGATAACAACTTCCCCGGCCCTCACTTCTTCGCCGCAGTGCTCTCCAATTATCTTCTTGTTCTCCCTCCCATGTTTTCTAACCTCTACTTACAATTATGTTATTCATCGTATTTACCAAATAGATTTCTGTTTCGGGGTTGAAAAACTTATTGGCGCCGAGTCCTTCTAAAAAGCAGGTTCAGGTATACATGCTGGAAACCTGCAACATAGTACCTCGCTCTACGGGCTTGATCTGAAAACGATGTTCAGCATGCCTAATGTAAGCAAGCAAAAAATATCTGGTAAGATGAATTTAAACTAATGATTTAAAATAATTTATATTAGTAATAATCATACAAACTACTTCATGGAAAAACTTGTTATAATCGGAAGTGGTTCCGGGGGCCTACCTATAGCTTCTGCGGTAGCTAAATTTGGAAAAAACCAATATGATATTACGGTTATCACAAAAGATCCAGATATTGCTTACTCTCCCTGCGGCATCCCATACGTGCTTAAAGGCGACATCCCGTCGTATAAAGACCTTATTATGCATTCTGAAGAACACTATAGAGAGTCTGGAATAAAAATACTCACGAATACTTCTGTGGAGGAAATTGATACTCAAAAGAAGAGAATACGCTATAAAAGTACATGGCTTGATTACAATTATCTTGTAATTGCCACAGGAACTGCCCAGAGAGTACCGAAAGTTAAAGGCGTAGATCTTAAGGGTGTGTTCAGTGCGCACATAAAAACCTTAAAAGAAGCTGAAAAATTTGAGGAATTCATTTCGAATTCAAAAAAAACTTTAAAGGTTATAATGACAGGTTCAAATTCCATCGACCTTGAATTTGCAATCGGACTAAAAGAGCGCGGTCATGATATCATAATTGTTGAAAAAACAGCACATTTGATGCCAGATAGACTTGATAGCGATATGGCAGAATACGTTCATAGATATCTGCATAGTATGGGTATCAGGGTAATCACTATGCATGAGCTATCCGAAATAACAGGGACCGAGACAATAGAATCGGTGAATCTTGGTGATTTAACTCTTCCTGCGGATTTATTGATGCTTGGAACAGATTTTATGCCAGAGATAACTCTTGCAAAAAGTGCAGGTTTTGATACAGATAAATATGGAATAAATATTGATGAAAAAGCGCGAGCGCTTATAAAAGGGAAAGCTGCAGAAGGAGTTTATGCTTCTGGGGCATGTGCTCATGCGATCAACATAGTGACTGGAAAATGGGATTTCATGGTCACAGGATCAACATCAATACAAAAATCAAGAGTAATATCGGAGCAACTGCTTGGCATAGACGCCAGTATAAAAGGGAGTACTAATCCAATGATTGCTGTGCTCCGGGATCTGAATATTGGTACAGTAGGATTAACAAAAGAGGAAGCAGAAAAAAACAATATCGAAGTGAAAACTTGTGTTTCTGAAGAAAAAAGTATAGCAAGATATTATCCTGGCGGTATCCCCGTTTATATGAAACTGTTTTTTGAAAAAAATTCTCTCAGGCTTATTGGAGCACAGATTGTATCCAGGGGATATGGAATTAAAGAACGGGTTGATGCCCTGTCGATTGCAATGAGCTGCAGGCTCACAGCAAAAGAACTGGCGCACCTGGAAACCGCATATTCTCCTCCAGTATCACATATCTTTGATATAATGGTTGAATTGGCAAACAGTGTGTGGATTGAAAAGAACATGAGATAAATCGGTTAAATCTCTTGTTTGCTACAGAGGTTTAAACCCGAATTCGATTCCGAAAAGTACATAAAGCCTTTAGAAACATAATGTATTGAGTGGGATTTTTCGGGAGGTAATCAATATGAAATTCAATGGAGTAAATCATCTTGCAATGGCAACAGGTGATATGGATAAAACCATA
>JBAQLI010000014.1:0-44358 GCA_049301735.1 Candidatus Methanoperedens sp. | reverse complement strand
ATATTTGCAACCGGTGGTTTCATGTTAAACTCCGCCATCGGCGGCGCCTCACCGGGGTCTGGGGTCGCAACCCCAGCGCAATATCCCTGAGATTGACCGAAAGTGTTAATAGTACGCTTATCTGCGTCCATCTGCGGTTCCAAATTTTCAAAACAGTTCATTGATACTGAAATATCGGCGCCGATAATTAAATAATATAAATATAATAAATATTTGGCACAGAAAAGATGGAATTTGGGACTAAACCCCTCTCCCTGTACTCATCGCAAAAATGGTCGAAAAGGAAAACATTCGTATCATATCCCGTAAACTAAAGATAACAGTTGTAAACTAAATATAACATATTTTACTGAAAATAACAAAGTCAATATCCACAGACTTTTTTTTGAGGGGCCAAATGTTCACCTTTGCCAAATTTGAACAGTGGTACCTATTCTCTTAAACCCTCACTCTCTCCCCACACTCATTTCTCCTGTAAATCCCAAACTCGCTGTTCTTTAAAACCTCCCCTCCAAACACAGGCCCATCCTTGCATACGCGCAGGCCATCCACACAGCACGCCCCGCAAATCCCGATGCCGCATTTGATATAGCGGTGGAGGCTGAATTGTGCTTTTCCAGGCTCGACTTTATCAAGGACTTTTTTCATCATGATTTCAGGACCACAGCAATATATCCGGTCGTAGTTTTCCTGCTCAGGTATCAATTGGGTCACAAATCCGTGTTTTCCAAAGGATCCGTCATCTGTTGCCACCACCACAGATCCTGCGGCTTCAAAGCGTTCCCTGAATACCAGTTCTTCTTTTGTCTTTGCTCCAAGAAGCGTTGTGACTTTTAGTCCTTCTGAACTTGCTTTTTCAGCAAGAGGCGAAAGCGGTGCAGCCCCAACCCCGCCTGCAATCAGCAAAATATGATCTCCCTTTAATTGGAACCCGTTACCAAAAGGTCCGCGGATGCCAATTGAGTCGCCTTCACCAAGTTTGAACAATGCTGATGTAGCAGTCCCTACTTTCTGGACAGTTATCGCATTATTATATGAGAGCGCCATCGGGATTTCATCCACACCGCGTATCCACGCCATCACGAACTGGCCAGGCTCTGGTTTAAAAGAGGTATCAAAGAAAAAAGTCCTTACCGTTGGTGTTTCTTCCACTACCTTTGTTATCACGGCATTCACAGGTTTCATATTTTATGCGCCCTCCCATAAATTTCATTGAATGTCCATTCTTTTTCCGCCAGGAATGCTTCCATACCCTTTGATATATCTTTGAAAATATTGATGTTATTCCCGACAGCAGAGCCAATTTCGACTGCAAGGGCTCCTGCCATTATGAATTCCACCGCATCCTTCCAGTCCGATATCCCGCCAACGCCAATCACGGGTATATCAAGAGAATCATAAAGATCATAAACACACTTTATTGCAGCTGGCTTTATTGCGCGCCCGGAAAGTCCCCCGAACCTATTTCCCAGTACAGGATAACCACTTTCGATATCTATTGCCATCCCCCTCACAGTATTTATCGCAACAACTGCATCAGCCCCCCCTCGCTGGGCTGCCAGTCCGATAATTTTTATATCTGTGACATTGGGCGTTAATTTTACCCAGACCGGCGCATCAGTTGCGGTTTTTACTGCCACCGTGATATCTTCCACAAGAGTTGGGTCAGTACCGATATCTGCGCCATAACCGTGAGCATGCGGACAGCTCACATTCAGCTCAAACGCATCAGCATCCAGTGTTCCTGCGATTTGCGAAAAATCAAGAGCGCATCCCCCGAAAATACTTGCGATCACAGGGACGCCCGAATCCCGCGCAATATCAATTTCCTGCTGGAAATTCTTATACGAAGGATTTGGAAGACCCATTGCATTCAGGTAACCGCAATCCACTTCAACCATACTCGGGTTTGCATGCCCGGTTTTTGGCTCGATCCCCAGGGATTTTGTGACGACCGCAGCTGCTCCATTATCCGCAATCCGCTTGAGTGAGCTGCCTGTTGTCCCCATGACCCCTGCTGCAAGAAGTAGCGGATTTTTTAGTTTCAGTCCTGTTAGAGTTAGTGAGAGCATCAGGGCTAACCATGTTAAGACCGTACTTAGCTTTTTTTATTTGAGAACTTTTGACTCACAGATATTTTAAGGCCATGAAATTGATATCTATGTTCATTAAAATTATACAATGTGAAAAACAATACCAAATACATAATACTTTTATTTTCATTAACACTTATCATTAACCAGGTATCTGCGGCTGAAGTAAAAATCAGTCCCGTAAACAAGACAGTAACTCAAGGTGACATATTTAATTTGAATGTATCTATTGACCCGTCAGGTGCAGAAATTGCAGGCGGGCAGTTAAATGTCGAATTTAACAATTCCATGCTTTCCTTAAATAATGTCATAGAAGGGGAATTTTTTAAACAAACCGGAGCCAGTACATTATTCAACAAGGTTATATTAAATAATTCAGGCGTTACATCAATAAATGTTTACAGCGCTATTCTTGGTCCTTATAAAGTATCCACTCCCGGAACATTTATGATTATCAACGTTACTGCTACAGGTTCGCAGGGACAGGCCGGAATATATCTTTCCAATGTAAATATTGTTGATCCGATCGGGAATTACATACCTGTTAATGTAATTAATGGAAGTGTAAATATCGACAGATTTTCTAATATACTTCCATTGGTAAGATATATCAATGGTACAGTACTTGACAGCGTCACTAAAGCAGGTATCATCGGTGTGAATATATTCACCAACACCAGCATTTCAACAACGACTGATGCATCAGGATTCTATTCACTGGCTGTTCCTGATGGCACATATGATCTTACGGCTGAATTTGATCCGAAGTATTATTCGAATAATACCACAATCTCAACAAATTCAAGCGCTGTTGTAATGCAGGATATTGAACTTGTTAAGAAGCCGACAGGGACTATAACCGGAATTGTTACACACAATTAACGATGGAACGGAACAAGAACCCGGGCATGATGTTGATGTTGATGTTTACCATCCTCGCTCAAGTCGGATCGCCTTTGGCATGCAGTATGTTACGCATGTTGTGCATCCGATACAGAAACTTTTATCCACGACTTCTGCCACAGTCTTACCATTTTTCTCAACAAGCCTGTAGATCCTTGGCCCTTTCGGGCAAACCCTTATACATTCCCCACATCCTGTGCATTTTTC
The DNA here is from genome assembly GCA_049301735.1 of Candidatus Methanoperedens sp. Lineage (GTDB taxonomy): Archaea > Halobacteriota > Methanosarcinia > Methanosarcinales > Methanoperedenaceae > Methanoperedens. Next base: position 41,155 of record JBAQLI010000014.1, on the reverse strand, counting down.
ATCATCAATGAATATATCTATCATGTTTTCCAAACACATATATAAACAATAATACTAAATTAACGCGCATGTCTGGAAATACTTTTGGTACACTTTTTCGGATGACAACATGGGGTGAGAGCCACGGCCCTGCCGTAGGTGTTGTCGTTGACGGCTGCCCTGCCGGCCTTTTACTTGATGAGTCTGATATCCAGAAGGAATTAAACCGCAGGCGTCCAGGGCAAAGCGGTATAACAACCCCGCGCAAAGAAGATGATAAAGCAGAGATATTATCAGGAATATTTCTGGGGCATACCACAGGCGCGCCGATATCGATACTTGTGCGAAATAATGATGTCGATTCAAGCAAATATGAGGCTCTTCGTGACACTGTGCGCCCGGGACATGCGGATCTTACTTATGAATTAAAGTATGGAACCCGCGATTGGCGAGGAGGAGGAAGGTCATCAGCGCGTGAAACAGTAGGACGTGTTGCAGCCGGCGCAATTGCAAAGAAAATCCTTGGTATGAATGGCATTGAAGTGTTAGGTCATGTAGTTGAAATCGGGGGTATTCGCGCAAAGACAATCGATATTGAACATATCCGTGAAAATACGGAGAAAAACCCTGTCAGGTGTGCGGATATGGATGCTGCATTGCAAATGGAAGCAATGATCCATGCCGCCAGAAGCGAAGGCGATAGTGTAGGCGGGATCGTTGAAATTATTGGCCTTGGAGTCCCAATTGGCGTGGGTGAGCCGGTATTTGATAAGCTCAGCGCTGAACTTGCAAAGGGATTAATGAGCATAGGCGCTGTGAAAGGCATAGAGATAGGCCTGGGATTTAAGAGTTCAATTATGAGGGGCAGCCAGATGAATGATCCGATCGGGATGCAGGATGGCAAACCTGAACCAAAGCCTCTTACAAATAATGCAGGAGGGATCCTTGGAGGCATCAGCAATGGTGAACCAATAGTTTGCAGGATCGCAGTGAAGCCAACACCATCGATCTCAAAAGAACAGTGCACAGTAGACCTTAAGGCTATGAAGGATACCCGGATAAAGATAACAGGCCGCCATGACCCATCCATCCCGCCGCGCATCGTGCCAGTCGCTGAGGCGATGGTGGCGCTTGTACTTGTTGATATGATGATGAGAGGCGGGTTCATAAGAACATCTGTGATGGGATGATTATGCCTCTAATAAAACCCGAAAACCGCAAATATTACGGAAAAACATTTGTTATTTGGGAGTTTGTTTATATTAATTTATTTTTAATATTTTTCAATACTAATTCAGGAGAAAGCTATTCATGAAATTCAATCCCGATAATATAAAAGAAGCAACAAAGAAAGATTTTGACGCAGCCTGGAACGAAGGAAAAAAATATGTTTCAAACCCTGGAATCAATGAAAAATACCCGCACACGTCCTTGAAATATGGTAAACCGCATCCTGTTTTTGACACCATCCAGCGCCTTCGCGATGCATATATGAGAATGGGTTTTGAAGAATTCATGAACCCCATCATAGTGGAAGACAGGGATATCCATAAACAGTTCGGATACGAAGCTCTTGCAGTTCTTGATCGCTGCTTTTACATCGGTGGCCTCCCAAGACCAAACGTGGGAATATCCGATGAAAGAATAATTCATATAAAAAATATCCTGGGAGACATTGGTGATGAGGGCGTGGAAAAAATAAGGCTGATCCTTCATTCCTACAAGAAAGGTGAAATTGAAGGTGATGACCTTGTTCCCGAAATGGCCTCAGGATTAAAAGTCGCAGATTCCAAAGTTGCCGTAATGATAGACCATGTATTCCCTGAATTCAAGTCACTTGTTCCTGTATCTTCACAGAATACACTTCGAAGCCACATGACATCAGGCTGGTTCATAAGTCTTGGCGAAATGTGTGAGTACCGGAAAGTGCCGCTTCGCCTTTTTTCCGTGGACAGGGTATTCAGGCGCGAGCAGGCCGAAGATGCCACACGACTTATGGCGTATTATTCGGCATCATGTGTCATGATGGATGAGAATGTCAGCGTAGAGGATGGAAAGGCTGTGGCTGCGGGGCTTCTTTCACAATTTGGTTTTTCTAATTTCACTTTCAGACCCGATGAAAAGCGGAGCAAATATTATGTGCCTGATACCCAGACCGAAGTTTTTGCCTATCATCCGAAACTTGTGGGTTCAAAGACAAAATACAAGGATGGCTGGGTTGAAGTTGCAACATTCGGGATTTATTCGCCATCCGCCCTCTCACAGTACAATATACCATATCCTGTGATGAACTTAGGAATGGGGGTTGAGCGCCTCGCAATGATACTGCATGATTCTACGGATATCCGCGCTTTGACATATCCGCAATTCCAGTACAAGACCAATTGGGTCATGTCAGATAGCGAAATAGCATCAATGATATTTGTCGAAGATGTGCCTGTTACTGAAACAGGAAAAGAGATACAGGCTGCGATCGTCAGGACTTGTGAGCAGTATGGGAATACCGCAAGTCCCTGTGAATTCACAGCATGGGAAGGGGAGTTGTCAGGGAAGAATATCCTGGTCAAGGTCATTGAGCCCGAGGAAAATACAAAGCTGTGTGGACCTGCTGCGATGAACGAGGTCATTTCTTACAGGAACGACATTCTTGGACTGCCCAGAACTTCAAGGTGGGATGAGGCATTCAAGAACGGTGTCAGTTCCGGCATAAGATATATTGATGCATTCGCGGCACGCTGCGCAAAAGAGATAGAGGAAGCTGCAAAGAATGGAAGCGGCTGCGAAATAAGAGCAAGGATCATCAAAGTGCCTTCGGAGATCAATATCATGATAGACCCCATAGTACAGCGGTATATCACAGGATTACAGAAAAAAATAGATACAAGAGGACCTGTATTTACAACGGTCAAGATGGAGATTGTTTAAATGAAGCAAGCTGGATACGCCTATGCATACGGTGCAGGAACAATAATCAACGCGATTTCTACGTGGAAAGGCGCTGCATTTGGTATTGACTTAAAAACGCAAGCTGAGGTTACACTTACAGACAATAAGGAAATAATCGGCTACATGGAAGAAGGCGGTGACACAACCCTTATCGAACGCAGTGTAGAACTCACACTTTCACGCTTTGATTCAAAAATCGGTGCCAAAGTGGCAACAAAATCCCAGATTCCCATAGCAAGCGGGCTTAAGAGCTCAAGTGCAGCCGCAAATGCAACTGTTCTTGCCACTCTTGATGCGCTTGGCGAAAAGCTTGAACCTCTCGAAGTGATTAAAATTGGTGTGCAGGCTGCGCTTGATGCTAAAGTCACGATAACAGGGGCTTTTGACGATGCCTGCGCCTCTATGCTTGGGGGATTCGTGATAACCGACAATAAGAAGAAAGAGCTCATCAAAAGAGAAGAGCGGGATTCACAGGTGCTGATACTGGCCCCCGAAAAAAGAGTATTAAGCTCCGGGACAAATGTACTGCGTTCACGGCTTATTGGCAAGTGGGTGGAAATGGCATATAAGGAAGCAATTGCGGGAAATTACGAGAAGGCCATGACCCTGAACGGTTTCCTGTACTGTGCAGCCCTGGGCTTTAGCACTGATCCCATGATGATGGCTCTTGAATTGGGTATCGATGGAGTAAGCTTATCTGGGACAGGACCTGCCTACACCGCGCTTGGAAGTCCTGAGTTGCTTGATAAGCTTGAACCCGTATGGGAGCGATTTGGCGGAAAAGTGATAAGGACTAAAGTCAATAATAGCGGTGGAAAAGTATGCTGCTAAAAGAAATAAGGGCAAAGATAGAAAAAATCGATGCACAGATACTGAGTCTTATCGACCAGCGAACTGCCCTTGCAAAGGATGTGCTTGATGCAAAAAAGGCAGAGAGTAAGCCGATCAATGATGTTGATCAAAACAAAGTGGTGCTGGAAAGGGTAGCGAACCTGGCGACTGAGAGGGGATTGGATGGGGAAGAAGTAAAGAAGATATTTGAGATATTGATCCGTATGAATATCGAGCGCCAGCATGGGATGAGAGGGGAAGGGAATTTGCCTTGATTGCCCATGCACAAAAAAATCAAACTCTTTCCTAATTCCTCATGCTCGTAACAGGGCTTGGCATCCTTCCGCCCCGTAGGATAAAATCATGCGAACTGAAAGTGCTAATGTTCATCACATAGGTCTCACCCAGGAGCCCGCCAAAATTAACATAATCTCCTGCCTTCTTTCCCGGAACCGGAATTAACCTTACCCCGGTCGTCTTGTTGTTGACTACTCCTATGGCAAGTTCATCTGCAATAATTGCTGATATTGTCTCTGCCTTTGTATCCCCCGGAATTGCGATCATATCAAGCCCGACAGAGCAAACCGCTGTCAGCGCCTCAAGCTTCTCGATTGAAAGCGCGCCAACCTTTACCGCCTCGTTCATGCAGGAATCCTCGCTGACCGGGATGAAAGTGCCGCTTAAACCGCCAACGTTCCCTGAGGCCATGGCGCCGCCTTTTTTCACTGCATCGATAAGAAGAGCAAGTGCAGCAGTGCTTCCCGGCGCTCCCATTTTCTCAACACCCATCATCTCAACGATCCCGGCGACAGAATCTCCTACCTTTGTGGTTGAGGCAAGCGAGATATCCACGATCCCGAAAGGCACAGAAAGATTTTGCGCAAGTTCTCTTCCTATTAGCTCTCCGGCTCTTGTTATTTTAAATGTTGTCCGCTTTATGACCTCAGAAAGCTCAGTGAGGTCGCAATCCCTGTTCTTCTCGACAACGCTTCGGACAACACCAGGGCCGCTTATCCCGATATTTAGCGAAAAATCAGGTTCGCCCACACCATGGAAAGCCCCTGCCATGAAAGGATTATCCTCAGGTGCGTTCGCAAAAACCACGAATTTGGTGCATCCGATGCCGTTTTCTGTCCTGTTTGCTATTTCTTTTAAGGTTTTTCCGAGCCTTATCACAGCATCCATATTCATACCCGAAACAGTTGAAGCCACGTTCAGGAAAGCACATACCCTTTCCGTACTTGAGAGGACTTCAGGGAGCGAGTTTATGAGCCGCTCATCTGCCCGTGTCATGCCTTTCTGGACAAGCGCGCCATACCCGCCGATAAAATCAATTCCCACATCCCTTGATGCTTTATCAAGGGTCTTTGCGATCTGGTGAGGCGCATCAGGCTCGGCGCATGCTTCAATGATAAGTGAGACTGGAGTTACTGATATCCTTTTATTGATAATGGGAATACCGTATTTATCTTCAAGTTTCTGTGCTTCAAGGATAAGTCTTCGTCCATAGCCAGACACCCTGTCATATACGTTTTCCTTGAAAATATCAAGATCTGAATTGATACAATCCTTAAGGTTTATCCCCAGGGTCACAGTCCTTATATCAAAATTATGATAAAGGGTCATCTGGACTGTTTCCATTACTTCATCAAGAGAATATTCCATGTATTACACCCTGTGCATGGTCTTGAAGATGTTCTCATGCTGGACCTGGATCTTTAAGTCCATCTCATTTTCTATTACTGAAAGCTCTTTTTTCAATTGGGTTATGGTGATAGAAGAATCAGTAATATCGGCAAGCAGCGTCATAACAAAATAGCCGCCCATTATTTTCTGATTTAAGTCTTCGATATTGATATTATGAGCGAAAACAGCATTTGAGATCCTTGCGATTATTCCTTTCTGGTCTTTTCCGATCACTGTTATAAATACCTGTTCTTTTGTCATTGGAGTCTCCATGTATGCTTTCCTGCTATAAGAGGTATCGACACATAACCGCAGGTATTTACACTTTTTTTAATTGAAGGATCTCATGGAATGAATTCGAATAACCATTATCTTTCCTTCAGAAAAAACTATATAACATGAGGAATATCAATATAAATTATGATTATGATTATTAGTTCATAATTATCATATGAGGTCTGTTTATGAAAACAAAAGAGCTAAAAAAGTTGGATATGTCAGGGGGGATTCAAGGATCTAATGAGAGTAAAAATATAATAAAGCTAATTCCACATATCGAAAAAATTATTGGCGATCGTGATTACGAATTGATGATCTCTGAGAGACCTTTACCTAAAGATACAAACAGGAAAGAATTAGCAGACAACGACCTTATCAAAGTCATAAACATCACCAAAAGATCCGGTCAACCCTGTATCATAGTGGAGAAATTAAAAGAGCCTGATATAGAGTACGATATTGACATTGAAGATATCTTGGGACCAAAGCCAACGTCTCAAATTAGCAGATACGATCATATAAAGGGTGAAATAGAGAAAGAAAAACCGATTAAAATAGCGATCACAATCCCGGCCTACAATGAAGAGGACTGCATTGGAAAGGTCATCAGTGAAATACCCAGGAAAATAGAAGGGATAGATGAGATAGAGATAATCGTTATCAATGATGGCTCGAAAGACAGGACAGTTGAGGTGGCAAAGGAAGCAGGGGCTAATACGATCGTCCATTTCTCCAGAAACAAAGGCCTTGCGATGGCCTTCAAGGAGGGATTGAATACTGCAATCGATAGCGGTGCCGACATTATCGTAAACATCGACGCGGACGGGCAGTACAACTCAACTGAGATACAAAAGCTGATCAAACCCATACTGGACGGAAAGGCCGAGATGGTGCTGGGCTCAAGATTTGCGGGCACGATAGAGCATATGGTGCCACAGAAAAGATGGGGGAACAGGCTTGCGACCTTTGTGGTCGGCTGGGCTGCGGGAATGAATGTCTCAGATGCCCAGACCGGTTTTCGGGCTTTCTCAAGAGAAGCTGCGATGCGGTTGTTCATCCATACCGGCTATACCTATACCCAGGAGATGATTATCCAGGCAGTCCATAAAAGATTGAGTATTGTTGAGGTACCTGTTGAGTTCAGGAAAAGGAAGAACGGAGGATCAAGGCTGATTTCCAATGTATTAAAATATGCAACGCACTCGGCTTCTACGCTGATAAGGACTTATACTTATTACAACCCGCTGGGGACTTTTTCTATGATAGGCGGTAGTCTATTCCTGCTTGGATTATTATCCGGATTTCGTGTCCTGATACATTTCATTACTACCGGTATGGTCACCCCTTATTTGCCCACAGCGCTTCTTTCATCAGTGCTACTTATAATCGGGTTCCAGATCATAGTGATAGGATTGATAGCTGATATTTCTCATCAGAACAGGCATATTATGGAGGAGATTTTGTACAGGATGAGGAAGGGTACAACAGGACACGCTGTATGATTACATGACGGCCACAGGTGAAACGCATTCTGTCCAGGAGTTTCTTGAACTGCATTTTCGGAGGTTGACTTGATTCAGTCAGGAAAAAAGATGCTGTTTGAGGATTAGTGAAAATGATGGTTGAAGCGGATGTTAAAAGATCGGTGAGTTAGTTTGTATTATTCTGATAACGATAAAAGAAGAAAATGAGCGATACAGTCCAGCGGATAGTAAAAAATACGGCTTTCTTGACAATTGCAGAAGTCGTAACAAAGGGTTTATCTTTTGTTTTAATAATTATTATTGCTCGCTATTTAGGGGATGTTGGCTTTGGCAAATATAGCTTTGCACTGGCTTTTACCACACTATTCTCAATATTCTCAGATATGGGTTTTAGTACTCTTACCATCCGGGAAGTAGCTAGAGATAAATCACTTGCTCAAAAATATCTTAACAATGGCTCATTTATTAAGCTAATTCTATCCGTAATTACTTTTGTACTGATTGTAATTTTAATAAATGTTATGAAGTATCCGATGGATACAATCTTGGCAGTTTATATTGCAGGCGGATATGCAATTATAACTTCCTTCAATCAATTCCTGCGATCTATTTTCAGAGCTTTTGAAAAGATGGAGTATGAAGCATTTGTCAGAATTTCTGAAATACTTATGATTTTTGCCTTAGTTTCAGCATCGATTTATTTAAAATTCGGATTAATGGCAATACTTTTTTGTTATCTTATAGGAAGTATGGTTAGATTACTAATTACAGTGTTAATAATTACAGCGAATTTCGTTAAACCAACATTTAATGTTGATTTATCATTTTGGAAAGAATCTATCAAAGAAGCTTTACCTTTTGGAATTTCCGGGATGTTTGTTTTAATATATTTTAAAATAGACTCTGTAATGCTTTCTATAATGAAGGATGATGCTGTAGTTGGATGGTATAATGCTGCATACCAGTTAATATTTGGATTAATGATAATTTCTACCATAATTGTTGGTGTAATATTTCCTGTAATGTCCAAATATCACAAAGATTCTAAAAAAAGCCTGAAAAAAGTATTCACCTATGCTTCTATCATATTGTTTGTTATATCAATCCCAATAGTAATTATTGTCTATTATTTTTCTAATGATATTATTATAAGTGTTTACGGTGTAAGTTATTCGGAATCAATCAATGCTTTAAAAATACTTATATTCGTTATTCCAATAATATTCCTTACTTCATTATTTGGTCCAACTCTTGAATCAATGAACAAACAAAGAACTGTGAGTATAGTAGCGGGATCAAATGCTATATTAAACATTATTTTAAATTATCTTTTGATTCCAACTTATAGTTATAAAGGTGCTGCAGTTGCAACAGTAGTCACTGAGGCTCTCGGATTAATTATAATGGGATTTATTATTTGGAACATATTTAAAAGAAAAAAATACGATCTCATGGAATAAAATTATGGAAAAAAAAGAACTTTATGAAATATATTCAGAAATAAAAAGCTGGGAAAAACCTGAATTAGATAAAAATAGAATTAGGGAGTTTGAGATTAATTATTTGCCATTTATAAAAAATTACTTAGATGCAAGGATTTTAGATATCGGCTGCGGCTCAGGTAATTTTTTAGATTTTCTAAACAAATATAAGTACAAGAATTATGAGGGAATAGATATAAATGAGAAGTTAGTCGCACTTTGTAAGTTGAAAGGGCATAGAGTAATTCAAGCCGAAGCAAATGATTTCTTGAAATCAACAAAAGAAGCATACGATATAATAGTATTGAATGATATTTTAGAACATTTAAAAAAAGAAGATGCTATGAATTTAATAGAAAATGCAAAAAGGAAATTGAATAATAATGGTATTGTGATCGCCAGAGTTCCAAATGCAAATTATCCTTTTTCTAATACAATCAGGTATCGGGATTTTACACACGAATTAATTTATGAGATAGAATCTCTAAGATATATTCTAAAATTATATAACTTAAAAATTGTTTATGTAGGCGCCTTCCACACAGTATCCAAAAATATCTTAAGGCGGTTTTTCAGGAAGATTATATTAAAGTTCCATGGTCTGCTAATGTTGATTCTTGATGGTGAAATCAGGCCAAATGATCTTAATATTTTTATAATCGCCAAAATTTGAAATTGACGAAATTGCATTCATCTTCTCGCACTTATTTTTCAGTGGAAATTTCTTCTATTTGCGATGAAGATTCAAACGATAAACCATAAACGTTCCGTTGACTAATATCCTTTCCTTTGGAACTTCAATCATTTTCATTACTTCTGAATATGGTGCAGTATAATATATGGTTGATCCAGTGCCGTATTTATGATGTATATCGACAGTTTCTATTAGATCTTCAAATGAATAATAATGATCGAATGTGAATTGGAGAGACGATTGATTGACCCTGCCAAAAATCCATGAATTATTATATGTTATAAGATAAATATTTTTATGTCCTGAATATGACATTTCTTCAATTATTTCATCGAATGTCGTGGGATTAACCCATCTGGTTTCAATGCCATATACAAAAAACATAGGATCTGCAATTTTATAAGATGAAGAATACTGATCAACAATTACTGTATCATTGCTAGTAAATTTTGAAGATATGTCCCCAATTTGTTTGATCATGCCAGCATTTTCAGACAAGGTTATAATTGGGCTGGCAGTTACAATGTTCAAAATTAGTATCATGCCAAAAATTAAATATTGGATTTGTTTTTGTCGAATCATAAAGTGGATAAAAACCACCGTTGACATTATAGATAGTGGTATGACTGCGACTATGTATCTCCTTAAGAACCAGGGCTGGAATAGTGTTATTGAGGGATGAACCAAATAAATGAAGGATGGAGATGATAAAATAAATATGAATATAAAGTTAATTGCCATGCTCTTATTAAATTTTCTTAAAACTAAAAAAGTCAGTGGTATGAATATAATAAACAGATAAAGGTTGTATTCTGACAACATCTGAAAAACAAACTCAGGGTAGTGACTTGATATAGGGTCGCTGGATAATTGAATATCTTGTTGAACGTGTTGCGCAGGAGAGGTTATTATCGATGGGTCTTTTAAAAATGCGAGCATTATGGAAAAATATCGCATATTTACTAAATATGTGTAAATAAAGAACGGTAAAACTGCTATCACTAAACAAACTATAATTCTTTTATTTATAATCCATTTTTCATTTTTTCTACAAAATAAAAAAAATAGTATGCATATAGCTAATATATATGTTGGTATGAACTCTGGTCTGGTAAGAAGGCCAAAGGAGATAGACAATATTGCCGGATATAGATATAAATTATTCTTTCGTTGATATGCGAAAAGGATTGATAAAATTCCAAACCATAATAAACAAAAAGCTAAAACTTCTGTCAAGGTCACACGTGTAATCCAAAACATAGGGTAAGTTGTTGCAATCAAAATAACACTAAAAATTCCCACGTTAGAATTAAAAGAGTGTTTACCAATAAAATAGATACTAAGCATACCAATCATTATCGGAAGAAAATTGCTTAATTGGATTCCGAATAATCCGAATATACTATAATTAATGGCTAACCATGTAGGATAACCATAGTCAAAATCAAGCCGATGTAAATTATCAATTTCAGTCCATCCCGGAAAATTTATGTTCTCGATAACAGTAAAACTATGACGTGAAGTTAGAAGGCTTGCAGCGTTCGGATATACTCCAGTATCCAATCCGCCTGAGAACACATCGTAAAAATAATATGTATTGAGAGCGCCAAACAAAACAACGATACTTAATGCAATCCAATCATGCATTATAAGTTTTTCAATCCTTATTTTTTGTTTTAATAAAAAAAAGATAAGAACAAAAAATATCGTGGTGATTAATGCATAGATTAAGGCCGAATAAAAAAATTTCAGTGTGGCCAATATCGTACTAATTTCGGCGATCAGAATGATTAATGAGGATAGAATAATGAATAAAACTTCGAATGTTAGAACATTTTGTGACCCCATAGGAAAATATTTTGTTGCATATGCCCGGATGCTATTATTCATTGAAAACTTCTTCATAGATTTCTAATGTCTCCTCTGCCGTTTTTTTCCATGAGAACATTTCTGCCCTTTCTAAACCTTTTTTTATCATCTCTTTCCGATCTATTTCATTAACCAAAACACTATGCATTGCCTCATATAGTTCATCAATATTGTAGGGATCAATTATAATTCCAGCATCACCTACAACTTCAGGCAAAGAAGATGTATTTGATGTTATAACAGGACAACCGCATGCCATGGCCTCTAAAGGTGGTAAGCCAAAACCTTCATAGAATGATGGATAAACGAAAAGATCAGACATGCTATACATGGCAGGAAGATCTTCAGTTGGTACATACCCAAGAAAGATAACGTCTTTCTGGAGATTTAATTTTTTCACACATTCAAATATTTCAATATATCCCCATCCTTTTCTACCAACAATAACCAGTTTATGTTCCAGACCTGTATTTTTTAAAATATGAAATGATTTAATTAATCCAACAACATTTTTTCTTGGCTCTAATGTTCCTACATATAAAATAATTTTCGAGTTTAATCCATATTTTTTTTTAATCGGTATTATTTCATCATTTGTTCTTGGATAGTATATTTTATCGGCTGCCAGATAAATAACCTTGATTTTATCACTTGGAACATAAAAATACTTTATCAGATCAGTTTTTGTGTTGTTTGAGACTGTAATTATCTTATCAACATGCTTCAAAATCAGATACATCATAATTTTATGATATGCAACACTTAATTTTTGATGATATTCGCTTAATATAATTGGAGTAATATCATGTACTGTAACTATTTTTTTGTATTTTGCTGGAAACAGAAATGGTCCAAAATGGTACGTATCATGAACTATATCAATCTTTTTTTTCTGTAAAATCAATGGGAGAACAAAAAATTTTCTAATAATTTTCCCTAATGGTGTACTATTTCTATGAACAATAATCTCTTCAAAATTTTTGAAGGCTTTGTGGACTGGATTTTTTTTAAAATGGACTGAGTAAAATACTTTGTCTTTATTTTTATTAACTGCGATAATTTTTAATACATTAGTTATGTAAGTGTTAATACCCCCGGTATTATCATCTATATAATCAGTTATGATTGCTATTTTCATTTCTTATCCCAATATATTCTTTTTCATAAATTCTATTCATTATTTTACCAATTTCGTTCCACCTATATTTTTTTTCAACAAATTCGTGTGCATTAACTGCAATTTTGACCTGAAGCTTATTATCATTTAGAAGTTCAAGAGTTTTATTAGCAAATATCTCAGTTGAATCAGCAATAACAATATTTTCACCATCCTCTATATCAATACCTTCTGCCCCAATGGATGTTGAAATTACTGGAATCCCTGCGGCCATTGCTTCCAGTATCTTAAGTCGTGTACCTCCACCTATACGTAACGGGCTAATAAAAACAGTACATTTATGCAATATCGAGAGAATATCTTCAATATATCCACAATAAATTATATTATCTTGATATTTAATCTTCTTATTAATATCGTCTGGTAGAAACATACCAACTATGTATAATTTCACATTTTGATTTTTAAGTAAGATTTTTGGAAATATTTCTTTAATAAAGAATCTCATAGCATCCCCATTTGGATAATGTTTCATCCATCCCATAAACAACAAACTATTACTTCCTCTATTTCCCAGTTTAAAAGATATTTTTTCAGTATCTACACCATTGGGAACGACATTTACATGAAGCGTTTCATCAAGCTCTAACAATCGATTCATATCTATTTCAGACATTGTAATAATTTCATCAAACTTTAACAGATTCTCATACTCATATTTTTTCATTTTTTTATATTCATTATATATTATAAATTTCATCGGTTTTTTTTCGATGAGATATCGTCGGTACCAGGGTACAAATGATACATCATGTTCCACCAAAACTAACTTGCCTCTAAATTGTTTTTTGTTTAGATATTCGAAAGGTACATAATGTGCCATTTGAATCCATTCAGCCTGGATTATATCAAAATCATGGTTTTTAATAATCTCATAAACTTTGTCGGCCATCATCTGACTTTCTTTAGCAGCTATTTCAATTGGTGTCGTTGTAAACAAATTATAAACTATTCGTCCCCATCGAACTAATTTAGAGAAAAAATTATTTTCAAAAGGAATAGTTTCAACTATCTTGCAGTATTTTAATAATTCCGGGATGTAGGGTTTTTCATCAGAACTAATGAAACTAATTAGTGTTATTTCATGATATTTTGATATTTGTTTTATTAAATTGTATACCCGAGCTTTCCCACCGGATTTTGGCGGATATGGAAATGACATAGAAATAATCAATATATTCATAAACATGCTTCTATAGACTTTTTGATAGAATTTCCAATGATATGTGTCGTACAATTCTGTAAAAAAGTCAAGTAACCACCATTAGCAATCCGCACTCTCAGGCCATCATTATTTTTTAATTCCATTATCGCATCCGCTAAAGCATCAGCATTCGCCATCTCAACCAGCATCGCGTTTTTCCTATGTTCAAACAATTCTCTGTTTGCAGGGTTATCTCCGATTATCACTGGCTTTTCCATTGCAATGAATTGATATGTTTTTCCGGATATGACTCTTTTTGCTTTATCTATGTTAGAGAAATGACCACCAAGACATATGTCTGCTTTTGTAATTTCCAAAGGCAGCTCGTTGTAAGGTAGCCAATCTATGAATTTTATATTTTTAACACTTAATTCCTCCGCAAGGTTCATGATTTTTTTATTTTCGATACCTTTACCAACGATTTTAAATTCTATATCTTCATGTGCTTCCAGTTTTTTGGCTGCTTTGATAATATATTCTATTCCTTGTAATGGTAGGTAGGTTCCGTAATAGAAGACAGTGAACTTAGAATTTTCTTTATCGAAATCCATAGGATAAAAAATAGAGTCATCTGCACCAACAAAAAATCTTTGAAATTTAGTTTTATCCAGGTTAAATGTATTTGCAAAATAATCTATATGTGCATTAGTATCCAGTAACACCTTATCGGCAAGTTCACATGAATTTTTATCTAACCAATACAAAATTTTCCCTACTACCGAATCAGGTTTTATTTTATTTCGATCAAAACACATTGTATCGTATATTGATAAGAAAGCATCAAATATTATTGGTTTTTTAGACAATTTTCTTATTATTGGAACCAATGGTTGACCTAAAAATCCTACAAAAATTAAATCAAAATCTTTCGTATTTAAAATAAATTTTAATAAAACCTTTGGATACCGGACAAAATACGAACTGGAAATATCAGTACATTCAATTATTTCTACACCATTTTGTTTCAGCCCTTTTAAAATAACCGAGTTTCGTGTATAAGCAGCTTCACGCCCGGAGATGAAAAGGATCTTCAAATTATGACACCTTGTTTTTCATATTGTTATTATAACTATAATAATCTATATGTTTAAAACATTTCAAACGTATTATTTAATATAATATAATATATATATATATATTTACTTTTTAACATGTTAAAATCCATATAATATTTATGTACTGGCGGGCAGCATATCATTTCAGGGTCCTGTAGGGTTATATGTTCCTCTGGCATTTTTCATGCCAGCCCTATACTTTAGGGATCATATGGTTTGAAAATCTGGAACCTATGGAAGTAACTTTATTAATAATTGGCTTAGTTATGATTCATATATTTCTGAAAAGACGAGGAAAATTAATCATGGATTTATGATATGAAAAAGAAAAACGTGGTCGATGCCATTAATCGGATCAAAGGTATTGATTATCCATACCTCAAGAAAATATTTATATATCCTTTCATCCAGTTATCCATATTATTCGTTATCGCTGTGTTCCTGAAGGAAATGGGATTCTTGCCTTCGTATCTTTTGGATTTTATTTTATTCGGATTGCTGCTGCCTCTGTTCGCTCTTCCAATTCTTATGGATTTTAATGAGCAGTCTTATGATATTCGAATAAAACCCTTTTATCTGTACATCGGAATTATTATTATTTTTATTTTTGCCATAGTAGTCCGCTTGATACCGTATTCTACAAATTCTATTCCTCTGGGCTATGACCCTGGTTATTATAAGTATGCTATGGATACATATCTGAGTGCTCTCCCCGGCATTCCTGAAGCTACGCTTCCCCTGTGGATGAAACAAATGCATGAACAGGGGTTTTTCGTATTGTTCGATGAACTGCATTTATTTACAGGCATCGGTTCGATGAAGGCTGTCATTTATCTTCTTCCGTTCTTCTCTGCCCTTCTCATTCTGCCGATCTTCATTTTAACAAGAAAGATATTTGATGAAAATGCAGCTTTGATCGCCTGCGCCCTTTATGCAGTTTCATATACACAGTTCACTGCGTTCACTTTTATGTATCTGAGGAATATCCTGGGCATATTCTTTTTATTGCTTGCCCTTTATGCCCTTGAAAAAAAGAATTATGTATTCATTGCGATCATGTTCGCTGCCCTTGGAATATACCACAGGCCTGAATTTTTGATATTCTCCCTTATTCTAATATGCTACTTCCTGAAAACCCGTGACAGATATCTGATATACTCCAGCATTCTGGCCGCTTTCCTGATTTTCCCTTTCTGGCTTCCAAGAATTGAAACGGTTTTTCCTTTAATTTCAGGGTTATCAAATACTATGATCCAGAACATACAGGCCGAACCTACAGGCGGTGGTACTTTCTTTGACCTTGGGAAATATGAATGGGTATCCCTGGTTTATCTGCCCTTTAGTATTATAGGCGCCTTTTATATGATTTCCAAAAAAATGTGGAATTCATTATTTTTCTATTTCGCGATCAATGGAGTTATTATTGCATTCAGGCTTTTCTTCTATAATCGTTTGCTTATAGACTTTGATATTGCCTTGCTGATTCTGGCATCTGCTGGAATAACCTGCACTTTTTTAGCCAGGCATAAAATATCCAGGGTAACAGGAACTGCTTTCATTATTCTGCTTTTATTCTCAGGCGGAACTGCAACTCTCCGGAATGCGCATGATATAAAGCCTCTGATGAATGAAGACCAGATAAAAGCCATTGAATGGATTGCTAATAATACGGACGAGAATGCATATATTCTTGCAACAAGCTATGATGCCCCCTGGGTGCTGGCCTGGGGTAAAAGGAAAATCCTGGCACCGGGCCTATTTGAATGGGATGGGAATGGAAAGGAAAAATGGCTGGAATTTATAGGAACTGGTAACTCCACGGTAGCGCAGGAATTCCTGAAAAAATATAATAATGATGTTTACATTTATTATTCATTCAATAAGTTCAATCGGATGAATCTTGAAAAATTCAATAATACAGCCTTTACCAAAAACTTAATGAAGGATTCCGTCATCTATCACTATGTGAATGATGATGATGGAAGTTAAGCTGGTTTATATAATTCCTTTGATGGCAATAATATATCTTGCTTATATTAACCATGCAGGCCTCACAGGACTTAATAACTCCTCAATTTCTATAGGATCATATTCAAATGTTTATTTTATAGATGTGGGGGCTCAGGAAGCTTCAGAGCATGCAACATTCCAGGGACCTTTTGAGAAAGTCTCGGAACCTTTTAACAGGAGTAATGTTACATACAGGCTTATAGAAAAAGACCTGGTTTACTTTGGTACTAAAGTTAAACAAAACGTAAGCAGAGTAAAAGTCGAATTAAAATTCATAGATACGATACCGGAAGGCTATGAGCTGAAAGTTGGTTTGAAAAATAAAAAGGACTGGAGCTATTTATGGAATACTGTATATAATCCTTTTTTCGGATCTCTTGATATTTTCAATCTTACTGGAGAGGACAGCAATTTCAGGATATATTCCCTGAACAATAATCTTACTATGCCGGTATCCTCTTTCATAGATTCACCTCCTGATGCCGTAATAGCAACTGGTATTTCTGAAGAACTGAATAAGAGGCCGATTGTTACATATAGGGCACCAAATTCCAGCATAAAAGAATTAAGGGGAGATCACACCTTCTATATTTACATAAAAGGAAACCTGAGCATATCTGTGGAAAAGCAGGATATGAATTGGTATAATGGGTCAGACGCTCTTGAAATCAGGCTTTACTCACAAGCAAACACTCTTATAAAAAATATTACTGTCCCGGATGATGGAAATGCTGGTAAAAATACCGTTAGAGGAAATTTACAAAAAGGAGTACTTGAAGCCATTCTGGATGAAGGGGTCTATAAAGTCACTATGAAAGGAGGGAGCGACATACTGATCCGGAGCATTGAACTCAACCAGGGTAACATTCTGGTCCAGGATCCGTTCCTCGCAGGAGTGCTTTACACAAGTGCCACAAGGTACAACCTGTACACTCATACTCCAAATGGTGATAGGCTGGGGTTTCTTACATACCATACTGAGGGGCTTCAGATTGTGAATATAAGTAGCGGCAACTATACCAGATCGCTCAATATTACTGCCGTTAATACATGGCATTACATTGACCTACCTCCAGGTAAGGAACTTTATCGAATAGAGATCCCCAAAGGCGACATCATCGTAAATGCGAAAAATTACTTCTCTTTCACTAACGACTCTTATTTTACCAGTTCATCAGTCAAAACTCTTAGATTGCAGAACAGTATGAAATGGCTTAAAGAAAACATGGTGGATTATGTGATCGTTCCCAATCAAAAGATCATTGAAGAGGATAACTGGACTATAGCAAGTGCTGAATTCAATCTAACTGATGCTTATATTGAAAAGGATACATTGAACTTTGTCATAAGCGCTTCGCATCTTCAAAATTCCAATTATTCAATACCTCTTGACTGGATTAAGATCTACATGGAGAAATAGTATGTTTTTCAGGATCATGATACTATTGGTTTTATTGATTTCAATTGGCGCATCTGCGGCAGAGGAAGTCAGGTCTCCGGTTTGCCCTGTAAGCTTCGGAAATTCGCCATGTGTCCTGACCGGGACAAATTCTCCGGGTGTTCTGAGCGACTATGAACAAGTTTACCTGAATATTTCTAATGGTTATTACATAGACGGCGCTAATTTTTATTATGCAGGAATGAATTACAAAAATACTGAGATCGATCTATTCTCAAAGCGCTATAATATTATTTCAATAGATACTTCAGATGCCATATTAACTTATGATCTATATAAAAATGAAAATAATCTGCAGCTTCATACCGGAAAAGAACTTGCTTTAATGGATGGTTATACCCTGGAATTGATTGATTCAGGAGAGAACAATGCACTTTTTTATTTGAAAAGAAATAATGAAATACTCGAAAAAGGATCGGTGGATAGGGATCAAATTTTCTCCCATAAGATAACTGTAAATGGAAAAGAAGTCGAAATATTTCGAACAAAAATTTCAGGCATATTTGGGAACAGTACGACTATTAAAAATACATATCTCAGAGACATTTTAGTGATCAAGAACAGAGAATCTTCAGGGGATTATGAAATAAAATTAAATGATATTGATGGGGATAAGGACATTGATATCGTATATTCTCTGAAAAATAATTATCTTGACCTTCCTGATAATGGAAAAACTTCCATACTTGATACCTTTACACTGAGAACATATCCTCTTTACGTTCCATTCTATTTGTCATTTAAAAACATTAATCTGACAGGAAATGATGATAAATTCCGGATATATTCCCTGAATAATAATCTCACTATGACGGTTCCATTATTTTTTAGTTCTCCTCCTGAAGGCTCAATAATAGCGTCCTCTGTGCCTGTCAGGATCAATACAAAACCCAATATTACCTACAAGGGATCAAATTCAGATATAAGTGAACTTAGAGAAGATCACACATTCTATACATTCTATATTTACACCAAAGGAAACGTGGATTTATCTGTGCAAAAGCAGGACATGAACTGGTACAACGGCTCGGATGCACTTGAAATTAAACTTTACTCCGGGGAAAACAAATTGATAAAAAATATTACTATCCCGGATGATGGGAACATGGGAAATAGACGCAGCCGTGGTATCGTCCAGAACGGTACTCTTGGATACACTCTCGAAGAGGGAATTTATAAGGTCACTATGAGTGGAGGCAATGATATCTTGATCCGGAGCATTGAACTAAACAGCGGTAGCATTGTGGTTCAAAATCCTTTCCTTGCAGGAGCACTTTACACAAAAAATACAGGGTTTGATCTGTATACAAAGGCGGTCAAAGGCGATAGATTGGGATTTACTACCTACCATGTACAGGGCCTCCAGAAAGTGAACATATCCGGTGCCAGCTTTAATGGATCAGTTAGTGTTGATGTTGTCAACAAATGGTTTTACATTGATCTTCCCCCGGATAATGAACTTTACCATATAGAGGTTCCAAAAGGCGATCTCATAATAAACGCAAACGGCTACTTCTCTTTCTCAAATGATTCCTATTTTAGCACTTCATCTGTCGAAGTAATACCCTTACAAAATAGCATGGAATTGCTTCAAAAGAACAAAGTGGATTATGTAATAGTTCCATCAACCAATCCTTTTACTGGCTTATATCTCTATAAGATCAATACAGCAGCCAGTTTTAGTGTCCGCTCACCCAAGAGTCCGTGGACAGATCATACTATAGACACATGGTCTGCCCCAAATATATTTTATTTCGATCCTGATAAAAATAACACCTGGGAATATTTGATCATCA
This sequence comes from Candidatus Methanoperedens sp., assembly GCA_049301735.1. Taxonomy (GTDB): domain Archaea; phylum Halobacteriota; class Methanosarcinia; order Methanosarcinales; family Methanoperedenaceae; genus Methanoperedens. Next base: position 21,205 of record JBAQLI010000014.1, on the reverse strand, counting down.
ATAACTCTGGAACGAATACTCTTAACAAAAATCGTTTAAAATACATAACTGTCCAGAGCCAGGATAATATTGGGTATCGTGGAAATCTGTATAAAGTACTGTATGAGACTTCTTCTGAGATGATATTATCAAAAAAAATATCAGACCTTGAAAACAAAACATTGCTTATTAATAAAGAATGGCAGGTAGGTGGAACATATACCCTTGCTTTAAAAGACGTTGATGGAGACGGAAAATATGCTGTTATAGAGCTCAAGAATTCAAATAAGCCAGTTAGCAGGCAGATCGTTGCGAAGGGTAGTAAATTATATTACAATATATCCTTTAAAGAAAACGAGGTCATAATTTTCCAGAGTAAATTAGATGAAATCTTCCAGGGAGCAAATAAAAGTTTTGTGAAACTTTCAGATGTAGAGCTTTATGATGAAAATATGACTGTAATAAAGAGCGGTGTGTCTAAAGGCAATGAAACTGAACGTTTATATGACTTTAATGGCGACGGGTATCAAGATATCGAAGTTACGCTGAATATCAATTTTAATATTGATAAAAGTTCAAGGAAAACATTATTTGATTCTTATTTAGATATGGTGGTTGAGTCGAATGGAAAGTTCTATCTTGAACGTAAGGTTGTTTCAGCTCTGGCAGAAATCGGAACATTGAATATTAAGAAGAAATTGGATTACACACTTGCCTCCTTCTTCCAAGGGAACAATATGAAAATTACTTTTCCTGATTTTGACATAACGGCTGTCATGATCAACGCTTCCTTATTCATTGATCAGGTTGATATCTCCCTGAGAGAATTTAAAAATAGGCCGGATAACATAATAATTAACCCTGAAGGGATTGTTTATAAATATTTTTCAATCTCGCTGGGTTCAGATAACCTTAAAAATGGAATTGTTGATTTTAGAGTAAATAGCTCATGGATGGCAAAAGAAAATATAAGCAATAGCTCAATTTCATTGTATGTGTTTACTGAAGGTGAATGGGATGTTCTTCCTACTTACATAGTTGGAAGTGATGAGAAGTATGTATATTATTCATCAAATATTTATGATTTTTCGGCTATATTTGCTATTTCAGGCGGTGAAGCGTTAACACGAGATGCACTATTGCAGTTTCAACCTTCAATTGAACAAAATGATTTGAAAACTGATCTAAAGACAAAAAATCAATTGGAATATTACCAGCAAAATACAACAGAAACGACATCAACATCGAGTTCTGATAGCGATGGGAACAGTAATACCAGGGGTTTATATCCAATTCTTTTGTTAGTTTCGACTATTTTATCAGGATATTTTGTATTTAAGAAATTTGGATATTTAATAAACCGAAAAATTGCAATTTTTCTTTCAGAAGTAAGTTTTGAAGCTTTCAATTCACTGTTCATAACGTATTTACTGTTGCTGCTAATAGAAACCATATGGGATAATTCCGTAGTTAAATATATAGATCTAAATTATTTAATGGTGATTGTTCTTTTTATCGGGATCATATCTTTATTTGGCAAGAGAGATGTAAACAAAACCATAAACTCCGGGGCAACAAAAAAAGATTAATAAGCAGAATATTAATAGTGTTACCATCATTTCTGATGCTTGAAGACAATAATTTGCAGGATTACAAACAACCAGGAGGAGAACTGAAAATGGAAATAATAGAGATATTGCGGATAATTGCAGGTTCAATTTTTGTATTATTCATACCTGGCTTTGCCTGGAGCTTTATATTTTTTGGCATGGATGAAATTGATGTAATCGAACGAATCGCCCTTTCTTTTGGTCTGTCAATCGCTATTTTACCCCTCATTGTTTTTTATCTCAACTACTTGCTGGGGATCAGGATCACTCTTATTAACTCAACCGTAATAATTCTGCTAATCACTTTAATACCTGCAGCCCTCTATATTGCAAAAAACCTGGGCGTGATTCCAGATAAATTGACCAGATGATCATTGGGATGGATTAGATCAAAATTTAGTAAATTCAAAACGAAGGCAGAGATATAAACTCCCTAGTTCAAGCTCATTTGAGTTACAAGATAATTTTTTATAACTGTCAAATTGTTTTCCTGCCAAAAAAGTAGACATACTCATAAATTGGATTTATTGACAGTATGGTAATGAGTTTATTTTATGATAATAACGATGATTATAAATATGATGAACCTAAAACAATGATAACAATGATTATCTATCTTTAAGGAGGAAAACATAATGGGATCAAAAAATAATAAAAAACAATTTTTTGCGAAGACCCTAATTACATTATTCATTGTATCAATACTGATCATTTCCGGGCCTGGTCAGGCCATTTCTGTTTTTATTTCGGGTCTTGATCCGTCCTATTCCCAGGGCAACTCTGTCAATTTCACGATGTTAATTACTATCAATGACCGGGACAAATTTGTCCCGATGACAAACATTACTCTTGATATTACTGGAGCCAGAAGCTTCAATGGTACTTTTAGACTTGACGGAACCCCGATATCCAGTGACCCCATTATCAGCATGATGCCAGTATCGACTCCTCAGCCAGACCATTATGGATACGGCTACGGTTATGGATACGGTTATGATTTCGGTTACGGATATGGATATGGATACGGTTATGATTTCGGTTACGGATACGGCTATGGTTATGGATATGGAGCCGGAGGCAGCGACGTCATATATAAATATAATTTCTCGATAAATACAACTTCCCTGCCATTGGGCAGCTATACCGCAGTCGCAAGTCTCAACACCGGAAATGCTGAAACGAAGAAATCATTTGATTCGGCACCTGCGATCTTTGAGATCATACCTGTATCCGAAATACCTGTATTCGAAGTTAATATTGATATTTTGGGGGGCAAAATTAATCCCGGAAGCAATGGAGAGATCAGAATAGCAATCTTATCAGATGCAACATTTAATGCCATTGTTATGGTAGATACTTCAAGCGTCATGGCTACATTTGGTAAATCAGAAGTAAAATTGAAAAATCCTTATTCTGAATTTAAAGATGTGAACAAAGATGGTTACCTAGATGTCCTTCTCCATTTCAAGATAAAGGAGACTGGAATTCAATGCGGAGATACACAGGCAACCCTGATAGGAAAAACCATAACTGGATTGAATTTTATAGGTAATGATAGTTTTGTGACTATTGGCTGCGATAGTGAAAAGTACGAATGGATAAGCATGGGAGGTAAAAGCGGCGGCTGGAGATTCGATAAGAATGCATCAAATATCAAAGTGATCGATGAATTTGACCTTCAGATATCAGAGGATGCTCTGACATCCTACAGGTTCACACATGATAGGAACCCCACAATGTTCGTCAATATAACAGGCAATACAAACCCCGGGATTATTACAGCATCGATAGATGCATACAAGATCATCTCGACCCTTGTGAAATTCACTCCTGAGGGTTTAGTATATAAGAATACCTCTATTTGGTTCTGGCAAGTCTTCATCAGATTTTCTAACCTATAAAAATTCGTCGGATATTACATTGGTGAAAAAATAGGAATTTATTCTTATTTTACCCTGCAAAACTCCACGAACGCACCTGCAAAACCTGTATAAGAAGCCGCATGCAGGTGCGCATAGGCTGCCATTGTATTGTTGACAAGTATCCCATCATATTCACCTTTTATTCCAACCCCGCGGTCAAGCTTAATTGCAAATTCAGTATTATCCGGCAGGTCAATTATCTCAGAATGATGGAATTCATGACCGATAAAAGAAGCCTGGGCTTTTCCGATCACATTATCTTTAATGAAACTGCCGATATTATAACTTACGACCCTTTTATGCCCCATCAATGTCCTTCCGGGGAGTGCGCCTACCATTTTGAAAGTCCCGCCTTTCATTTCTGCCATATTATAATTTCCGCTTCCGGAAACATTTGTTGTGATCTCCTGCGTCAGGTACATCAGTCCGCCGCATTCTGCATAAATCGGAAGACCATCATTGGAAACCTGTTTTATAGCTTCACGCATGGAAATATTATCTTCAAGTTCATTTGTGAATAATTCCGGATAACCGCCCCCGATATACAATCCATCCACTCTAGGCAGCGTCCTGTCATTCACAGGACTGAAATATACAAGTTCGGCTCCTGCAAGTTCAAGCAATTCAAGGTTATCACGATAATAAAAATTAAATGCTTCATCAAGTGCCACTCCGATCTTTATCTTGTTTTTTTGAGGATGCGCCCTGAATATTTTCTCGGTTGGTTTTTCAAGCGCCTGGGCAGAATTAGCGATAGAAATAAACCTATCGATATCGATTCCTTCTTTTACGATCTCTTTTATCCTTGCCAGGTTTGCATCAAAATCCGCTACTCTTCGCCGTCCTTCCATAGCAGGGATCAAACCAAGATGCCTCATAGAGATCTTCATCGAGTCATTGCGAGGTATTACTCCGATGACCGGGGTATTCGTGTAAGTCTCAATCGCGATCTTTGCTTTCTCGGCATGTCGCTGGCTTCCGATGTTATTCAGGATCACACCAACAATATCAACTTCAGGGTCAAACGACTTATAACCCGATACAAGCGCTGCGGTACTTCTGGTAATGCTTCTTGCATTGATCGTAAGAATTACAGGGCATTTTAATATTTTGGCGATCTGTGCTGTGCTTCCGATATCACTTGTTGCTTCAAGCCCTTCAAAAAGACCCCGTACACCTTCAATAACAGCAATATCAGCCCCCCTGGTTGCATGGGAAAAAACCTCACAAACGGCTTCCTCTGACATTAAATAACCATCAAGGTTTCTTGAGAACCTTCCTGTCACTTCCGTATGATAGCTGGGGTCAATGAAATCAAGACCAACTTTATAGGGCTGGACAATATAGCCCATATCCTTAAGAACCGACATTATGCCGATCGATATAGTCGTTTTTCCTGCTGAGGAACGGTCACCTGCAATAAGAATTCGGGGGATATCAAGTTTATCGGTCATATTTTTCCACCCATTAGATTGCAGTATTGTAATAAATTGAGTGACGATGGATCAAGATAATTTAACCGCGGTTGAACGCAGATAAACGCAGATAGGTTCATAAACAATGAAAAAAACAACGAACTAAAACGAACTGAAACGAACTCCGATGGCATGAGTTCGTTTTGAGTTCGTCCGAGTTCGTTGTTAATTTTTTTCATAAATCCCGGAAATTTTTCAAATCCTGATTAACAAATCTGCGTTCATCTGCGTTTATCTGCGGTTCCATTACTAATTAACTCCAAAAAATCAAATCCTTGTCAATTCCCTCAACCTGTTATCATCAAGCGGCACAGGGATTTTTCCATCCCTTTTACCCATAATGCTTTTTGCAAGCTTACGGTACACCGCCGCGATCTGCGAATCGGGAGCTTTCTCAATAACTGAAAATCCATCTCTTTCGCATGTCTGCACGAGGACATCTTTTGGAATAAAAGCAAGAAGCTGGCTTCCGACCTCTTTTGCAAACTCGCTGACGATCTTTTCCTCATTCAAAGCGCCGCGCGAGTTGCATATTACACCATTAAGCGTCATTTCAAGGCGGGAAAGCCCTTTACAGATATTGTTTGCAGCATACAGGGGCATGTATTCACCGGAAGTGAGCACATACGCCTCGTTCACAAGCCCTTTTTTGACAGGCGCAACAAAACCACCGCATACGATATCCCCGGGCACATCATAAATAACAAGATCTGTGTCCTCGATGGCGCGTGAAATTTTCTTAAGAAGGCTGATAGCAACGATAATTCCCCTTCCTGCGCATCCGATGCCGGGTTCAGGGCCTCCGATCTCAAGACATTTTACCCCTTTATACCCATTGAAAACGATATCTTCTTCCTTTATATCTATTCCTTCCCTCATAAGGTCCATTATGGTAGGAATACGTCTTCCCTGCAATAATGTAATGGAGGAATCACTCTTTGGGTCGCATCCGATTATAGTAACGCGGTACCCCTCATCAGCACATGCGGCGGCAACATTTGAAGCAGTGCTTGATTTGCCGATCCCGCCTTTTCCGTAAATAGCTATCTGCTTAGGCATCTTTGACCATCTCCCTCAGTGTTGCCCCGAATTCAGACTCCACAATGTGGCATACTCCCAGCGTCTTGGGATGAAGGTCGATTTCTACCACAACATGAGTGTGCCCCATCTCTTTTAAGGGAACGACCTGGCGCGGCCCGTTTGTTACAGAGAATAATTCCATATCCTTTATATTATCCATGGGAAGCGCATGAGGAACACCTGATATTACTGCAAAATCATAATCACTATATTTCTCGCTGATTATCCTGTCTGCGGTATTTCCTGCCACAGGATACTCATCCAATCCTCCTATAATATGGTGTATTTCAAATCCTTTTTCTTTCAGGTCATCCTTAATTTCCCGCGCATTTCTCCTGTTCTTTGGAAGTCCCACATTATCATCAAGGTTTGCCATGTTCACGATATTGGAACCATATCCCAGCTTTTGCGCAACCTGCGCAACTGCAAGGTTAATATCCGCGAACATGAAGGCGGTTTCTTTCTTGGCATTGAGGATATTGAGTCCTTTTTTACCCTGCTTTATTAATTCAAGCAATCTTCCTGCAACCTTATATTTAAGATCTCCGCGGTTAGGCTCAAGATATTCCTTGCTGGCCGCGCCGTGACGCTTTTCGACCAGCGTAGCTTCTTTAAGAAGCGCTTTTTGTCTCTCAAATTCAGCTTCGCTGATAATTCCACTGGCAAGCGCGGATTCAAGAGCCATAACAACTCCTTTTGTGTTATCCCTGTAGCCAGCATGCACATCCACTTCAATCACAGGAACATCAGGCTGGACCTGGGTCACTGCCTCATGCAATTCCTCTCCGATGATCATGCTTGCGCATGTGCCCACGATCCCTATGCGTTTGGGATTAAAGCGCTCTATTACTTTTTCAAGCACCTCAACAAGGGCATCATGCCCCCCGAAAACAAATCCAGTCTCATCAAGCGATGTAGTGACTACTCTCATGCCGTCTTCTTCCAGAAGCCGGGCATGCTTGAAGCTGCATCCTGGGGGGCCGTGCAGTATGACAACATCGGTATCAAGGTCTCTTAACGTGTACAATGCGGCTACGATCGAACTGGGCCGCGGGTGCATTATAAGTGGTTCTTTTTCTTTTTTAACAGGCATCCTTTTTCTCCAAATTTAATAGAATTATTAATTATTATGAAAACGATGGTTTTTATAGGGCACTTTATTGGATAATACTTTCGGATAAGAATTTGCCAAAGTTGGATAAACACCAACGTTTTTAAAATCCACACACCATTAAGATGAAACATATATAATTCAAATTGAATTCCAATGATAACTACTCTGAAATCCATCCCCCGCATTGGCGAAAAAACCGCGCGCCGCCTTGTTGAGCATTTCGGCTCTGAAAAACAGGCCATTGATGCCATTATTAGCCAGGATATCGCCGCCATTAGCGAACTTGAGGGAATGACCGAAAAATCCGCGATATCACTTGTTCTGGAGGCTATTGCAATAAATGAGGGCGCAGGTGTCAGGGATTTCCTTAAAACAAATGAGGCTTTTGATTTTTATGAACGGCTCTTGGAACTCATCAAAGGTTTTGCACATACGGATCATGCAAGAAGCAAACTAAGCCTGTATTTCCCTTATCCTTCGCGAAAGAAGGAAAAGATACTGCATATCCAGAAAGAGATCCGGGGAATTTTGGAGATTGCGGGTAAACTCGATGAAAAAGAACTCTCTTCCCTGTTATCAAAAATAAAACCCCTGAAGACGAATTTAAATATACCTGTGATCAGGGACAGGGTAATCATCGCTACAAACACTGAGGAATTTGAAGCTGCCAAAAAATTCCCTGTTTCAGTCCAGCTTGTTTCTGATAGAAGGGAAATTGCCGATGTAGCCCGCGGTTATTCGTATGTGATACTGGGTACAAATCTAGCCGGCCTTGATTTTCCAGAGGATATTGAAGTTGATTTTCTTGATATCAAAAAATTAGAGACCTGGCAGGTCGCTCCTGAAAAAGAACTGGCATTTTTTACAAAAAACCTTGAGGCCATCACTTGCTCAATTGGTGTCTTTAATAAGATCAGGCAGCATGCACCATTTTTTTGTGAAAAAATAAAACCAGGGGATATCCAGCAATTATCTTCGGGTATAATGAAACTCTCCGGAGAAACTGATATAAAAAGCGGGCTTGATAATGAAATAGATAGATGTAAATCAATTATCGACAGACTAAGCGATACAGTTACAAATTCGCAACAACAGGCAAATATTGAATTTGGATCTCTTATCGAAAAAAGCTCAATTACCGTCAAAGGCTTTGACATGCTCACTGCAATGGATGGGAGCATTAATCGGCTGCTTGAAAAAGAGATCAGGGAAAAATACAACACAGTGACTGCCAATACACTGCGAGGGATTGTGGCTGAACTCGATCTAAACCCGGCAGAGTCACAGTATGTCAATACTTTTTTCAATGAGGAAATATCTCACCCGATCAAAATAAACATACGCGGTGTTGAAGGATTGAAAAACCATCTGCTTCGAAGCATAGCGTCACGAAAGATCGTGATCCTGAGAAATAATGCCCGTTTTCTTTCAAACTTAAAAGAAACCGCATCCCTTCTTGTTCGTGAAGTTCTTGATTTTGATGTCGGATATACGATCGCCTGTTTTTCAAAGAAATTTGCCCTTAACATACCACATCTTCAGAGTGATAACGGGATAGGCATAAAAGGAGGATCGAACCTTTTCCTGGCAAATGCAGTCCCGATAGATTATGCAATCGGAAGATGCAGCATGAATTCCGGCATCGGTAAACTCAAAGATGCGCGTGTGGTCCTGTTAAGCGGTGTAAACTCCGGCGGCAAAACATCAACACTTGATCTTCTTGCCCAGGTTGTCATACTTGCCCATATGGGATATCCTGTTCCTGCGAAAGAATGCGAACTGGGTCTTGTTGAAGAATTCTATTATTTCGGCAAATCCAAAGGCACAATGGATGCCGGGGCTTTTGAAAGCACAGTCAAGGATTTCTCTGCCGTTTCGAACAATAAAACCAAGATCGTCCTTACTGATGAGATGGAATCTATCACTGAGCCCGGCGCTTCCGCCAAGATCATTTCAGGGATACTTGAGGAACTTGACGATAATAATGGGATTGGAGTATTTGTAAGCCACCTGGCAGAATCGATACTGAAAAATACAACCCATAATATCCGGGTTGATGGTATTGAAGCAAAAGGTCTTGATGAAAATCTGAACCTTATAGTTGACAGGAATCCGAGGTACAATTATCTTGCCCGCAGCACGCCTGAGCTTATTGTAGAAAGGCTTGCGCGAAAGTATACAGATATCGAATTCTATGGAAAATTGCTAAAGAAGTTCAAGTAAATGCTCATTTTGGTTTAAGACTGGCTTTATTTGTCTTGAAAACAATCTATTAATTATTATAACCATGATACTCATGATAGCTTATGCGGCAGATGATATCGTTTTTATGGTGAAAAAATGATTGAAAATAAAGAAGAATCTGAATTTGGTTTTATCAAACTTCTTTCCGGGTATATATACCGTAGACTAAATTTCCAGCATTTTCTTTACTTTTGCGTTTTCATTACATTCGATATAGGAGACACAGTTACAGCTGCTATTATGATGGATTCAAAAGGATTGGGGGTTGAATATAACCCGATAATCCAATATATCTATTTGAATTATGGACTCTCCGGGATTATTGCAGCCAAGCTATGGTTGATAATCGTTCCTCTTATGATCGCTTCAACAAAGGTCAAAGACAGCTACTGGTTCATAAATGGGGTGCTGGGATCATTGATAGTATTAGGAATATTAGCCATCCAGGCAAATATCCAGGAAATATCAGGTGTTTCGCACATGAGTCCTATGGAGATCAATACAATTTATATAGTAGTTTTATTATTATTCACATTTGCAGGTACTATCATAGATAATTATACAAAGACGAAAGCACAAAATTCTTTTTCCAACCGGATCAAGGGATTGAATAAAAAATATTCATCTACTTTCAAGTGAATTATCCTTTGTGAATCTTGAACTATCTTATCCGGTTGATTGCTTATGTGATTTCACATATGATTTTTTCTGGCAGCATAGGGGCAGCAGGCTTTCTCCATCCTCTGTGATACCGCACCAGACCGGTACATCATATACATATCAAGACCTTGTTTTTGCATTAAAGAATGGAGAAGATGTGAATATAAAAGGCAATGCAGGCAAAAGGCTTGGAAGCAGCCTTGGAGTTGATCTTAAGTTTTTCGGTGGCACAGGAAAAGCCATTAAGTCCGGCTCAATAATCGTTGATGGGGATATTGATACGCGGATGGGTATCAGTATGATCTCCGGGGCGATATATGTAAAAGGTAATGTCAAACAACCAGTGGGAAACGTTGTGGAGGTTGGATCTGACCTCCCAGGCTATCGAAAATTCATATCTATTACAGATATCCTTTCAGAAGTGTCATATGAAAAAATACTTCCCCCGAATATTATGGAAAATGGCTGCTTATACGTTAGAGATGGGATTATCCGTGATACGATCGCTGCCCGCCTTGATGCTGATGCTGACAGGAAGGTCATTGTGGAAGGCGATGCAGGGATGAGCACAGGGATCCTGATGAAGCGCGGGTTTGTCAGGATAGAAGGGAATGCAGGCTTGAACACTGCCGTACTTCTACATGGCGGAACGGTCGTTGCAGGAAATACGGGAGAGTTCGCTGGTGCATATATGAAAGATGGCGTGCTTATAATAAGTGGGAAAGCTCAGGGTTATGTTGGTGCTAATATGAAAGGAGGGACGATTTTTTATAAAGGGGATGTCATGGTCCCGGGTGTTCCGGTTGATGAAAAGGATATAAAGATGCTTATCAGGGTGCTTGATATCAGCAAGGTGGAAGCAATGATGTTTAAGAGATATGGGATTAATAGAGTGCTATGAAATTCATGACAATACTTTTATTGACCGCAATAGCATTGATCATAATTACAACCGGGTGCATTTCCAGAGAAGTTCAAGGGGCAAAAATATTTGTAGATGCTGGGTATGCTTTAGGAGCTATTGGTGAAAATCAAACCGATATTCAAAAAATTTCCTGGAATGTAAACATTGCAAATATCGGTGTTAAAACAGCAGAGAATGTCACAGCCTATATAATTCTGAATCCTGAAATCGTTTCAAGGCAAATTAATATTGAAGAAAATATTGTACAGCTTGGAGGCTTGAAGCCTGATGCAGGGAAGGGGTTCAAAGGCAATGCAACATTTAATGCAAGCGGCATGAGTAAGCAGGAAATCGCAGCATGGGAGCCATATGCTAAGATAAAGGTAACATGGATTGAAGATGGAAAGCCCACAACCTTTGAAAGTTAATTTCAGGTTCTTCAAGAAGAACATGCAAAGCATTGCTGTCCTGATGCCTCTTATCCCGGGATCAGATACAAAAGAAAAACCCTGCGACGGCATAATGATCTACAGCTTTGCAACACAGCAGGCGCCTTCAATATTCAGGGAAGTGTCACAGACAGCAACAAGCTCAGTATTCATTGCCGGAGGGCCTCACCCTTCTGCCCGGCCAGAAAAAACGCTGCGATTTTTTGACTATGTAGTAATAGGCGAAGGTGAAGAAACATTGCCTGAATTGATCGATGTAATTCAAAATAAAGGAGATATTTCATCAGTTAAAGGTATTGCTTATAAAAATGAGACGGATGATATTGTTTTCACCGAAAAGAGAAGCCAGGTTGATTTAGATAAATATCCGCCTTTTGACCCCGGTATCATGCTCAATACAATTGAGATCACTCGCGGCTGCCCATATAATTGCACTTACTGCTCAACCCCGCAATTATTCGGCCACAGTGTGAGACACAGGAGTATTGATTTTATCTCAAAATATTCAAAGTTCCTCAAAGATATCAGATTCACGTCCCCGAATGCCTTTGCCTATGGTTCGGATGGCATACATCCGCGCATTGGAAAAATTGAATCGCTTCTTCGTTCATTGCCCGGAAGGATTTTTTTCGGGACATTTCCTTCAGAGGTGAGGCCGGAATTCATAAACGATAGGATCCTTGAACTTGTGTCGAAATATTGCGAAAATACCACAATCAGCATGGGGGGACAATCAGGAAGCCAGAGGATGCTTGAAAGCATAAAGCGAAAACATACCGTAGAAGATATTATGACAGGGGCTGAGAAATGCCTGGAACATGGTTTTAACCCAATCGTTGATTTCATATTCGGGCTTCCTGGTGAAACTGAATCTGACCAGCTTGAAACTCTCAAATTGATAAAATGGCTAACAGGAAAAGGAGGAAATGTTCATTCCCATTATTTCATGCCACTTCCAGGCACGGAGTTTGAAAATTCAACGCCTGCTCCGTTATCCAAAGAAGTGAAAAAGGTAATGGGGGAGCTGGCGCTAAAAGGAAAAACTACGGGCGTGTGGTCTTAAGCTTGATATCCTCATTCTCAACAAGCAGCCTGAACTCATCAAGGCTCAAACGTCCGTCTTTCTTGAACTTCTCCTTGGCTTGCTCACGTTTTCCAACATTTTTCTGTTGATCGCGGCCAAGCTGGTATTCTTTCATCTGCTCAAGATAAACTCCAAGTTCATCACGAAGATTCGGAATTTCCGCCTTCAATACGCTTATTTTCTTTCGAAGAGGCGCAATACCTTTGAATTTTTCATTCAATTGGGCATGATAAGAGTCAGCTTCCTTACGCAGCGTGTCTATTTCATTGTAAAGCTTTATCATTTCTTCATGGAACTTCTGGGATTCCTGGGCAAGCGTCTGGATCTTAGCATGCAAAGTATCCATATCAGTGTATATCTCTTTTCCCTTAATATATTCAAGTGAGATCACAGAATGTATCTCATTAGCTTTCCGGGTGGCTTTCAATCTATCGTTTAACTCATTTAAACGGTTGAAAATATTGATCTCATGCTCAAGCGGAATGTCTGCCGTCAAAAAGAGGTTTAACTCCTCTTGATAAGCCTTTTCAAGGGTTTCAAATCTTCCCCTGGCTGTAAGGTTCAATTCATCGCGTGATTTCTTAAGTTCCCCTATTCTCTCACTGAATTCTTTCCCCTTACCCCTCATCTGGTCTCGCTGTGCTTTTAATTCTGCGATCTTTGCGTTTGTTTCATCCCTCTTTTTTCTAAGGTCAGCAGCTTTTGGTGACAGTTCCTTGACTCTTGCATTTAAGCCGTCGCGTTTGGCTTTAAGGTCATTTCCTCCCTGGCTATGAAGGGAAATATCCCTGAATATTGTTTTTAATTCCCTTTCCTCCTGCTCAATCCGCTGCCGCAGGAGATTGATCTTCTCTTTCAGATCACGTTCTGATAATTTTGGATAAACTTTTGGCCTTTCAGTAATAACTTCAGGATGGCTTTGAGGTTGGACTTCACTGGTATCTACATGGGTCTCAATCTGCAATTCCACTGGATTTTCGATCCGGGTATTTTCCGGTTTATTTTCCGGATCATTCGTCGGAATATTTTCCGTTTGCATGACTTGCTTTTCCTCTGCTTCACTCAACTTTTATCCCCCCTTTTGTTTCTCCCAGTAACCTAAAGCATTGGTATGGCTTTCGATCCTTCTTTTGAGCCAGTTGTGCCTTCCCTCTAATTCTTCTGCCTGTTTATCAAAATCCTTTGCAGTTCCCATGTCCTGTTTTGGCTTATTCTGGATCGATATGAATTCTTTATGCGATTCATTCGCTTCATTTAATTTATCAATTATTGCTTTTGAGGTTACGGATATTCCGGCTTTTCTGGCCTCGGTTTCAAAATCATAAAGAAGTTTCTTGACTTCAACTATCGATTTTTCTTCATCATCAATATTTCTTGAATTCCGGAGTTTTTTCTCGTGTTCTTCAATCCTGGCTGAAAGACGTGTTACTTCATGTACATTGGGTGATCTGGCCTGTTGCATCTTCTCGATCACTTCTTTAAAAAGGTCTTCCCTTTGTTTTTTCGCCTGGTGGAAATAGAGGAAATATTTTTCATTAAGAACAATTATTTTCGTTTCGTTGGTCTCTATTTCCTTTTTAAGATCATCGGTTTGCTTCTTAACAGCTTCGAGCTTATTTTCAAGCTCGGAAAATTCACTTTTAAAAGCTCCCAGGAACTTATTATGTTTTTCAATAACAAGCTCCATTAATGTATTATTGTCAATTGTTTCAGTCATATTTGTACCATCTGTGCATGGGGTATGCCATCAATAAAGATCACGGTATCAGGATCGACACATCCGCATTCAACAGCGCATGCAATGGATCTCTCACCTGCGATATTTGCGATATTTGCGCATGAGAGTGCTTCCTTTACTTCATTATCGCAAACTTCTTCACCCTTGTAGAAGCTTTCTTCAAGTTTGAGAACAAGTTTTCCTTCTTTGAATTTCTTACCAAGAATATCCGTATCACAGACTGCAACTATCAATTTGCCGTCCGTATCATATTTTTTCATATACATGTTCAAACAACCCTGAACCTTTCATTACTAGACTCAATTATCTCTCCAGCGCTCTTTAACTTTTGTATCATATCCTCAACGGTCTCTTTTTTGATACCTGATTCTTCTGCCTTTAATATAATCTCTTCTATTGGTGCAGCACCCATTTCTTTCTGGATATCCCTGATTATTTCCCTGAGTACCTTGATCCTGTCCCTCTGGCTTTTACCCATCCCTACATTAACGATATCTGCATCAAGCCTTCCCGTTTCCGGATCTGTCATGACCTGTTTTAAGCTTGCCATCACAATCCGGATGATTCTGCTTGTGTCATCTGTGGTTATGACATTGCTTAAGCGTACGCGCGCGCTTGCTTCAGCCAGGCGTATCAGGGCTTCAAGCTGGCGGGCCGTAACAGGAACAGGAGAATCCGGGGCCTCACCCTGTTTCCTCAGGCCAAGATAAAAGTCGATCAAATGTTTCCTTGCATCATCCTGGATAATCGGGAAGATATTCCTCTTTGTATATGCAATATATTTCCGGAGCTTCTCTGCTTCTAACACCGGCCGGATGATTTCCATGGCTTTCGTAATATCATCTGTGCTGATACCCGAATTTACTATATTTTTTCTCCTGGTTGAAAGTTCACCTGCATAATGGGCTTTCAGGATATGTTCTGCGATCGCAGTATCCCTGTTTACCGAAGGCTCATCAGTAAGTATAAATATCAGGTCAAAACGAGAAAGCAGAGCTGGTGGCATGTTTATTTGTTTTGCAATGGGTTCATACCTGTCAAACCTTCCGAATTTCGGGTTAGCAGCACCAAGAAGAGCACAGCGTGATTTCAATGTAGCCATGATCCCTGCTTTTGCTATGCTTATGGTCTGCTGTTCCATTGCTTCGTGCATGGAACTCCTGTCATCCGCTTCCATCTTGTCAAGTTCGTCAACGCATGCAAGACCCATATCAGCAAGCACAAGTGCGCCAGCTTCAAGTGTCCAGCGGCCGTCCCCGAACTCATCCTTGACAGCCGTGGCAGTAAGACCAGCAGATGTTGAGCTTTTACCGCTGGTGTAAATGCCGCGCGGTGCAAGTTTTACGGCGTAACGCAGTAACTGGGATTTGGCCACTCCCGGATCACCTACAAGGAGAATATGCATATCCCCGCGAATACGTGCGCCATCAGGTAAGTGCTTTGCCATCCCAGAAAAAAGCTGAAGCGCCATGGCTTCCTTCACTTCCTCATAACCATAGATCGAAGGAGCAATGGAACCGATTATCTTTTTATAAATCTCCGGGTCTTTTCCGAGAGTAACGATTTCCTCGATATCCTCTTTTGATATCTCGATATCCTCGAATTCCTTGTCTTCTATATCGATCGAATTCCCGTCAAGCAAGAGATCAAAAAATGTGCTTTTCCCCTCCCTATTGCTCCTCTGGAATGAGCGCAATACCCCTGATAATACAATGCGATCACCCGGTGATACCAGTCCGGCCAGGTCATCATCAACATCCACATCAAGGGTCTGGGGCTGCTCACCGCCTCTTAAGTCGTCAGGGGATTCCTGTATCCTGAGTTTTTGCGCATCAATGAATTCGGATTGGTCATGGACAAGCTTAAAAGCACCTTTTCGTCCGCATACATCATTCTCGCACTCAAAAGGCTCAACGAACTTTCCTTCACCCTGGGGCATGAATGTTATTTCACCGCATTTCTGGCATTTAAAAGCGCCATTTATGATCTTTGGTCTTACTTCGGTTGCTTTCCTGATCAGGCCAGAGACTGCTATGAATTTGTTAATATTTTCGCTTCGAAGCTCCCTTATCTGGATACGCTCAGGGATTTTGATGATCCTAACATGTGTATCTGTAAAAACAACGTCAGCCGGAAGATCAATACAACTGAGAGCTTCGTTTGAATGTTTAATTACAAGGTCGGGATGCTCAAGCAATTCCCGGGCAAGTTCCATATCGAATCGTTCAATATCCGGAAATTGAACAACAAGACTTCGTTTTTCCGGAAAATTCTTTGCCAATTCAAGGATGTTCTCCCAGTAATATCGTTTGAAGAAGTCTTCCCAGACCTGGATAGATGATTGTACCATTTTTTACTACTTAAGCCCGAGGGTATTTCAATGTTTCGAACCGCATTAAATAAACAATTTAATATAACGGGGAGATAAATTAACATGCATGATAGAGATAGAAGTGAAAGCACCTGTTGAAGATCCAAAACTAATGGAAAGATCAATAATTGAGTTGGGAGCTACGCCAATCGGGATAGAAGCGCAGACAGATACATATTATAATGCGCCGTACCGTGATTTCGGAAAAACAGATGAGGCTTTGAGGATCAGGGTGCAGGATGGGAAATCCACTTTAACATATAAGGGGCCTAAAATGGATAAGGTTTCTAAAACAAGAAAAGAGGTGCAAACTGAAATACAGGATTTAGATAGCATGGGTAATATACTTTCATCTCTTGGTTTTTGTCCTGTTGCTACCGTATCAAAGAAACGAAAAAATTTCAGGATAGGGGATTTTTATATTTCCCTGGATGAAGTTCGAAACCTTGGAAATTTTATAGAAGTCGAGATCACTGTAAAAGATTCAAGGAATTACCAGGAAAAGGTTGAAAGCATTTTTAAATTCATCGCCAAATTAGGGATAAAGAGAGAATCAACTATTCGCAAATCATATCTGGAAATGATCCTTGATCTGGATAATAATATTTGTTCGTCTGTAGTAGAATAGATTTATATATTGAATCCTCTTTTTTAAGCAATATGAACGTGTTCGGTTTACTTGATTCACGGATCCAGGAAGCCCTGGCTAAGCAGGGATTTACTTTCCCGACCGAGCCGCAGGTACAAACGATACCATCCGTAATGGCAGGCGAGCATGTTCTTCTGATAGCACCCACAGGTTCAGGGAAAACCGAATCAGTTGTACTTCCGGTTTTTCACAATGTAATGCAAAAAAAAGCCGGGGAAAGGACGGAAAAAAAACGCGGGATTTATGTCATTTATATCACGCCTCTTCGCGCTCTTAACAGGGACATGCTAACTCGTCTTGAGTGGTGGGGAAAGGAACTGGGATTAAAGGTTGCTGTGAGGCATGGGGATACTACCACATACGAGAGACAGAAACAATCATTAAAACCCCCGGATTTTCTTGTCACTACACCTGAAACCTTACAGATAATGCTTACCGGAAAGAGGCTCAGGAATAACCTCAAAACGGTTACACATGTGATAATTGATGAAGTGCATGAGCTTGCTTCCTCAAAAAGAGGCGCACAGCTTTCCATTGCTCTTGAGCGGCTTGTGGAAGTCGCAGGTGAATTCCAGAGGCTTGGGCTTTCTGCAACGGTGGGAAAACCTGACCAGATCGCTCATTTTCTTGCAGGAACAGATCGGATCGCCAGGATTGTTGAAGTTTCGCTTTTAAAGCGGCTTGAGTTCAATGTGGTATGTCCAAAACCCGCAAAGGAAGACCGCGAATCTTCCAGAAAACTGATGTGTACACCTGAGATGGCATCACATCTTCGGATCATTTCCGGAATTGTGGAAAAACACAAATCCACCCTCATATTTGTTAATACCAGGGAATCCGCTGAAATGCTTGGTTCAAGATTCAAGATGCTTGGACAATTGATCGGTGTGCATCACGGCTCTTTATCAAAAGAGACGCGCATCGAGGCTGAGACTAATTTTAAGAATGGCAGTCTCAGGGGGCTTATCTGCACATCCTCTATGGAACTCGGTATCGATATTGGTGATGTTGATAATGTTATACAATATATGTCACCGCGTGAGGTTACCCGATTGATACAGAGAGTGGGAAGAGCGGGTCACTGGGTTGGCGAGAAGTCAAGCGGGACAATAATAACAACAGGTGCGGATGATGCCGCAGAATCATCAGCCATCACGCGCAGGGCAAAATCGGGCGAGATAGAAATAATCGATATACATGAGAACAGCACTGACACACTTGCAAACCAGATATGCGGCCTTGTGCTTGATTTCGGGGAGATATCGGTTGACCGTATTTTTTCAATTGTGACAAGGGCATATCCTTTTCGAACGCTTAAGATCGAACTTTTAAGGGCAGTAATTAAACAAATAAACGACACCCGTCTGATATGGTTTGAGAACGATATGGTCGGTAAAAAAATGAGGAGCTGGCAGTATTATTACGAAAATCTCTCCATGATCCCGGATGAAAGACGCTTTGAGATCTTTGATATCGTAAGCGGCAGGACAGTAGGCGCTCTTGATGAGGCGTTCGTTGTTGATTTTGCAGAAGCTGGAGCCGTATTTATCACCAAAGGTGAAATGTGGCGCATTATTGAGGTGATCAGTGAAAAAAGCATGATCAAAGTTGAACCAATAAGCGACCCCGGTGCTGATGTCCCTAACTGGGTCGGGGAGGAGATACCTGTTCCTTATGCAGTTTCCCAGGAAGTGGGAGCAATAAGAAAGCGTATAATGGAAAAAATCAAGAGCAAAGAAGTCGACCAGGAAATAATCGAGGGTTACAGGAAAGATTACCCAACCGATAATGGGGCAGCAAATGAGATCCTTGAATTGGTGAAAAAGCAGGTCAAAAAAGGTTTCACAGTGCCTTGTGATGATATCGTGGTCATAGAACAGGAAGGAACGTCGATAATCATAAACATGTGCGGCGGGCACAAAGTAAATGAGACTCTGGGACGGGTCCTTACATCGCTTCTTACCGCAAGGTTCGGGGCAAGCGTTGCAATGGAGATAGACCCATACAGGATAAAACTTGAACTTCCTAAATTGTTCAATGCCGAAAAGATCAGGGAATTACTCCTTACAATAAATCCTGACCACATTGAGCCCATCATCGAGATGACACTTAAGAATTCAATGCTCCTTAAATGGAAAATGGTGCATGTTGCCCGCAAGTTCGGGGCCATCAGCAGGGATGTGGATTATGAGCGTATAAGCATGAAAAAGCTGCTTGATGTTTTTGAGCGCACACCGATGTATGATGAAGCGGTGCGTGAAATATTCCATGATAAGCTTGATATTGCCCGTTCCATAGATGTCCTGAAAAGTTTACAGGGCAACAGCCTGAAGCTTCTAATCCAGCCTGTAAGCCCGATAGGTGAGGCGGGTTTCATGGGAGGGCGGGAATTGATGGCGCCTGAGAGGGCTGACAGTTCCATAATCATGGCCTTAAAAAGCAGGATTATGGAAGACAAGGTCATACTTTTCTGCATTAACTGCAAGAAATGGCGCTCGACAAGGGTTGTAAAAAGCGTGCCAGAGCGCCCGGAATGTCCATTGTGCGGAAGCAGGATGATAGCTGCGCTTAAACCCTGGGAAGAAGAGGAAATAAAGATCGCGAAAAAGCAGGAAAAAGACAAATCAGAAGAGGAAAGAAAAAGAACGGCGCGGGTTTTTAAGAACGCGAACCTTGTTCTCTCGCACGGCAAAACTGCGGCGATAGCGCTTGCCTCAAGGGGCATCGGGCCTGAGACTGCATCACGGGTTATCCGGAAACTGAGGGAGGATGAGGAGGAGTTCTACAGGGATATTTTGATCGCGGAGAGGAATTATGCAAAGACGAAGAGGTTCTGGGAGTAGCGGTGAAGATTGAAACATTTTATAGATAGCCATGAACTGGGGGAATGGGAGTGTAATTGGCTACCATGCTTTTGTTTCTCAGGCTATTTACTCTTCATCAATTTCATCCCGAATTGTCTCCCTTGAATTTCCTTTTTTCACCAGCATGTTCGTGAAATTATTATTCATGGATTTTTGACCTTTTTCAAGCTCAATATTCCTGACAGGAGAACTTGTATGCCGCCAGCCCTTTTGGTTTTCTTCTTTTATAAGATATTTACCTGCAGGAAGATCATCAAACTCATAAAATCCCAGGGCATCAGTACGTATTTCTTTCAGGATATTTTTGCGATCGTTACCTATGCTAACCAGCTTGATATTCCAGCCCGATATACCCTTCTCACCTGCATCCCATTTCCCATTGCCATTTGTATCATTTATCTTATATCCAGAGATACTTGTTTGACTTTCTCCGTGATTTGTATCTGCTATTACTGCTGTGGTTGAATTTGTGGCATTGAGACCATCGTTATCTGTCACTTTAAGGGAGACCGCGTATGTCCCGTTCTGAACGTAAATATGTGTTGGATTCACGCCCGTACCGCTATTTCCGTCACCGAAGTTCCATTCGTAAGATACTATGTTTCCATCAGGATCAAATGATTTTGAACCGTCAAAGGAGACTGCGGTCCCTTCCGTACCTGTATAAGATCCATTGGGATATGAGGAGGGAGTCATCTTTGCCCCTAGCGTATCTAAATTTGTTATGGTGACATTGCCAAAGCTTACATCAGAATTATATGAAACAAATAGTACTGACCCTTGTGTTAACGCCCCCGCAGGTGCATTTCCGCTAACAGTCCAGTTCGCAGGCTCCCCCGTTCCCTGCTCCCATACCTTTAAAGAAAATACCTGATTTGTTCCAACAGTCTGCGCACTTGCTTTAAAATTGTATGTTGATCCAGCCAATAATTGCGTTGCTGTAGTATCATTTGTAAAGAAATTCATATTATTTCCGAGAAGTGTTAACCTTTTACCTCCAAAACTTTTATCATCAAAGTACCCGGCAATCGCCCCCAATGGATACCATCCTTCTCTTGGATA
>JBAQLI010000013.1:0-4237 GCA_049301735.1 Candidatus Methanoperedens sp. | reverse complement strand
GTTTTGGTATAATGAGGTGTTCGTAATATTCATGCCCAGATACCATGAACTCATCCACCATGCACTTGCATTCTGTCTTATCCATGCCCACCTTGAGGTATCCAGAGCCCCCTGGTTAAATTCATCATTGTATCTGCCTGCTAAAGTGTAACCGTCTGCATATGCATCTGTCAGGTTTTCGGTTGTGTTGCCCGTTGAGCTTACAATTGCTGCTGATACTGTGGGTGCTAAGTTACATAACATTATAAACAATATTAATAGGATTATTTTTAGATTCATAATATAATTCCCGTGCCAGATGCCCCTAACATAATTTTATAGAATAAAAGTAAATTGATAGTTTTTATAGTTTTTAAAGAGTTATTAATTTTTTTTTTCTATTTTGAATATTTCAATATATCTTTTTTTGTTTTTTAAAGGTTCGAATAAGTTCTAAAGTTAAATGGAACGTTCAATAACTTATTTCCTACACTTTCTTTTGTGAATTGATGAACTTTATTTAATCTTACACAATTTTTGCCACATTGAAAAAAAGTTCAATATTTGACCTGAGCTCTCTGAAAAACAATTTAAATTTCCAGTACTTCAACAAATTCCTTCACAATTTTCTTCCAGATATTTATTAAATATTTCTTGCCATTCCAAATGCTAATCAGAGTTGTGCAAACATTATTGCTAATAGAATACGAGATCTAGTAATTGTGATCCTGTGTCTGCATGTCAGATCAATCATATAGAAATCATTTTATTTCACCTGAGCTTATAGGGATTGACTTAGATTTCTATACGTAGCTACTATACAAATATCATAGCTCTAAAACAATATTAGCACAATCCAACCGGTGACACCCATGGCAGAAACAAAAGATAAAGCATTACAGGACAAAAAACCTGTTCTTCCCACAAAATCAAATTTCAGTGAATGGTATAATGAACTACTTCTAATGGCAGAAATAATGGATGTCAGGTATCCTGTTAAAGGGCTTTATGTCTGGTTCCCGTTCGGGTTCGATGTGCGAAAACGAACTTATGCTATAATACGTGAACTTCTGGATAAAGACCATAAGGAAGCTCTTTTTCCACTTCTTATTCCTGAGAACGAATTCATGAAGGAAGCAGAACACATTAAAGGTTTTGAAAATGAAGTTTACTGGGTCACACACGGCGGAAAAAATGAACTCGATGTAAAACTTGCTCTTCGCCCGACAAGTGAAACTGCTATTTATCCGATGTATAAAGTATGGGTGCGCTCACATGCGGACCTGCCCATTAAGATATACCAGATCGTAAATACCTTCAGGTATGAAACAAAGCACACGCGACCGCTTATTCGTCTTCGTGAGATAACATCTTTTAAAGAAGCGCATACGGTTCATGCAACATGGGATGAAGCTGCTGCTCAGGTAAAGGAAGCCACAAGGATATACCAGGAATTCTACAGAAGACTTGCAATCCCGACCATCGTCTCAAAACGGCCGGACTGGGATAAATTCCCTGGCGCTGATTATACAATGGCAGTGGATACACTGATGCCGGATAATAAAACCTTGCAGATCGGGACAGCGCATCACCTCGGAAGCAATTTCGCAAAGACATTTGATATCAAATACGAGGATATAAACGGCGAACAGGTGCTTGCGCACCAGACATGCTACGGGATCTCGGAGCGAAGTATCGCAGCGTTGATATCATTACATGGGGACGATAAAGGATTGGTGTTCCCACCAGAGATAGCGCCCATCCAGGTCGTCATTATCCCGATATTATTCGGGAAGAGCGATGAGACCTTGAATGCATGCCGCGATGTTGCACAGCGATTAAAGGCAAAAAATATAAGGGTCGCCCTTGATGAAACCGATGAGCGCCCCGGGGCAAAATATTACAAATGGGAAATGAAAGGCATCCCGCTAAGAGTTGAGATCGGCCCGCGCGACCTTAAGAATAACGCAGCCACAGTTGTGAGAAGGGACACCGGGAACAAGGAAAACGTACCCTTGATAGATATCGAAAGTGAAATCGAAAAACGATTTGTGGCGATCCATGAAAGCCTGTTCAAGAAGGCGCAGGAATCCCTGGAAGGACGTTTGATCGCATGTACGACCATTGAAGAAGTAAAAGAGAAGATCTCCAATGGAATCGTTAAGATACCGTGGTGCGGTGTCCGTGAATGCGGCCTTGCTATGGAAGAAGCAGTTGGCGCAGGGATTTTAGGGATACCTGAGGGTGAAATTGGGAAAGGAATCGGGATCTGTCCTGTGTGTAAGAAAGAGACAAAAAATATTGCTATAATGGCAAAAACGTATTAGAGTAAGGGCGCTTGAGGCACTTGCAAACGACCCCACACTTTTACTGAAAAACGCATCTATTTTTTCACCCACTTAAAGTACATTGCGATCAGAATAATAATAATTAATATGATCAATATTGCGGACCATGTCGATATCCCTGACGATGCAATCCGTGTAATGATGGCTGTTTCCGCAGGCTGTTTTGGAGTTTCATCACTATCCGGCGCTTTGACCTCGACCTGTTGTGGGATTTCAGGACCGGGTACTTTGGCAGTAACTCCCCCCATCTTCACAGTTATAGCAAATGGTGAGAATGCATTTGTCTTTCCTTCAAAAAATGTGCTTGTATCGTCTTTTGACAATACCCTTGTTTCAAGCTGTATCCAGCTATTTCCGTTCCATTTCACCAAAATGATATCGCTGCTTGTAACATTGTTGGCGCTCATCCAATTATTATCTACCCTGAATTTGATAGAGGCTTCCTTTATGTTCTTTGGTGTTGCAAAGCCCGATGTTCCCACCCATATATTGACATTTTTATAAACAAGACCTTCCGGCGAGGTCTTCACAAGAGATGAGGTACCTTTCAATACTTCCTCTGAGACCGTTATTATACCCATTGTGGTGTTGCCCGTAATATTTACAAACATTATTGGGTTCTTCTTATGTGTGAACCTGTAGGATGTAAGAGCATCCTTTGAGATCTGCATATCATATTTCTCGGTCAACTCGATATTGGAATAATTTTCACCTGAAGCACCACCGCCTCCTCCTCCCCCGCCGCCGCCATTGCAATTATTACATGGCGGAGTGGGTGTAGTGGATGGAGTGCCTACTAAAGCTAAAGTAAATGTGGAGAAATGGTTCAACTGGACAGTTAGTTTATTTGCTGTAAGATTTCTTCTAATATCAATTACAATCGGACCATTTTCGTTTGAATAATTCATGCCTTTTGGATACAGGGATTTCCATATCGATCCATTCCACCAATACACTTTCAGAGAATTTTCATCAAAACCTGAAATATCTTCATCTGTATAGGACATTGTCAAATTGACAGAAGATATATTTGACTTATTTATACCCGTAGAATCTACTTCGACATATCTGTTAAGAGCTTTTTCACCTGTTTGGATACCAAATGTTGAGTTCGCGATGCTCACACTCCCATTAAGCCGTGTGATATTTGTATCAACTATCAATGTTATATATCCACTAACCGAAGAATTGTTTGCTGTTATGTCTATTTCTGCCTGGTTGTCTAATACTATTGGTTCTGAGTTATTGTTTCCTATGAGGTTTACAGATGAAGTAACTGTATTTCGTGCAGTCTTTATTATAGCCGTGGTTGAATTTATAGCATTGAGACCATCGTTATCTGTCACTTTAAGGGAGACCGCGTATGTCCCGTTCTGAGCGTAAATATGTGTTGGATTCACGCCCGTACCGCTATTTCCGTCACCGAAGTCCCATTCGTAAGATACTATGCTTCCATCAGGATCAAATGATTTTGAACCATCAAAGGAGACTGCGGTCCCTTCCATTCCTGTATAAGATCCATTGGAATATGAGGAGGGAGGAATCTTTGCCCCCTGCGTGTCTAAATTTGTTATGGCGACATTGCCAAAGCTTACATCAGAATTATATGAAAGAAGTAGTACTGACCCTTGTGTTAACGCCCCCGCAGGTGCATTTCCGCTAACAGTCCAGTTCGCAGGCTCTCCCGTTCCCTGCTCCCATACCTTTAAAGAAAATACCTGATTTGTTCCAACAGTCTGCGCACTTGCTTTAAAATTGTATGTTGATCCAGCCAATAATTGCATTGCTGTAGTATCATTTGTAAAGAAATTCATATTATTTCCGAGAAGTGTTAACCTTTTACCTCCAAAACTTTTATCATCAAAGTACCCGGCAATCGCCCCCAATGGATACCATCCTTCTCTTGGATA
>JBAQLI010000012.1:0-6306 GCA_049301735.1 Candidatus Methanoperedens sp. | reverse complement strand
ACATATTAACTTAATATTCCTGTAATAATGTTAATGTATATTGATTTTTCGGAGAATTGATTCCAAAGTAGCTGTATTAGAGTGTTGTTACCAGTATTTGCTGGTTTAACTGAAAAAAATGGTATCTGAATAGTCACAAATTATTTACGTCATCCCAATCATCGAAAAACTTATAAATGTATGCGACAAATATGAAGCATAACAAAACAGTCGCATAACATTAACTGAATATTAATTGACAGAGGAATAAATCCATGATAAAAGAAATAGTTGGTTCCATTCCAAGAGATGAAAATTTCTATGACCGTGAAGTTTTGATCAAAGACATGTGGAATATTGCGGATGAACATGATATATTTTTGATCGGCCCTCGTCGATTTGGGAAATCAGGAATATTATGCAGGATGTATGATAAACCTGAAAAAGGCTTCAAAGTAATATTCATGGATTGTGAAAAATTAGAAGATCCCTATGAGTTTTTTACTGAATTGTTGGTCGAAGTCCTGAAAAATAAAACATTAAGATTGAAAATAAAAGATTGTGCAAATTCTATTTCACTAATACCTACAAAAATAATAGATAAAGTAAAAGATCATATTTCTGAAATTGAATTGTCGGAAATCAAAGTTGTACTTCGAGAATCAATAGAAAAACATTGGAAAGAAGAATCTATAAGGTGCATCAAAGAATTAAATAAATTAGCCTTTGATTGCAATGAAAAAATACTGTTTCTACTTGACGAGTTCCCTTCTTTGTTAAAGCATATGATCGATGATGGGAAATACCATGAGACTAAATTATTCCTGGAATGGTTCAGAGCATTACGTTTAGATTTAAATATTACAAACACAAGATTTATCATTGCCGGGTCAAGAAATATTTATACTGTTTATAGGAATATTCCTGATTTGTTATTAGAGAAGGGAGAAATAAAAAAAAGTCAGCTTACATATTTTTCTCTTTCTCAGGTATTCAATGATTTCAGGAATATTTCGATTGAACCATTTGAAATGGGAACTGCAAAAGAATTCATCAAAGAATTATTCGCGTCAAATCAGATAATTGTTAAAGAAGATATCCCGGAAAAGATACTAACTCTAATCGGCTCACCTGTTCCTTATTTCATACAGCTGTTAATATCTGAAGCAAAAAGATATCACAATAGGAATTTAACACCGGAAGTAATTGAAAAGATCTATAATGAACGAATACTGGGTCCTACATGCCGATACTATTTTGATTACTACGAGGAAAGACTGAAAGAATACGGCTCGATAAATGAAAAAGGTGCAAAGGCGATAATTACAGAGTTATCAAAAGCAGGTAATCTTACAAAAAGTGAACTCATTAATATTTTTATGTTATCTACGAAATCAGATGATAGTTCGAAGTTCGATGATTTAATGAATGATCTGGAAATGGATTTTTATATTAAATTTGATACTGACAATAATTATTCATTTTTGTCAAAAATTTTATCTGATTGGTGGTTGCGCTGGCATCCTTCCTCAATAATCAGGTGGTGAAAATGGAAATGCTGTATAATCCCTCTCAAATGGATAAAAAAGAATTGTATAATACCTTTGTAGCCAGGGAAGAACTTCTTCATGAACTGCTTGAAACAATAAAGGATAACACCGATAAAAAAAGCATCCAGCATATTATACTTCTGGGTGCAAGAGGCATCGGAAAAACCCATATGCTGAGAATAATTGAAAATAAAGTCTCAGATTTACATAACTTGCAAAGTAAATGGGTTACTGTAAATGTTCCTGAAGAGCAATATGGCGTCTTTGGTCTTATTGATTTTTTTGAATATTTACTAAAAATTATTTTTCATTCTTCCCAATTGGAAAAGGTCGATAAGAATACATATAGCAAAGAATTGCTGGAGATAGAACAAAATAAGAATAAAGAGTCTCTTGATAAGATCGTTTCTATTTTTAAAGATATCTCCCAAAAAGAAAAGAAGCAATTTCTGTTATTAATTGACAACATCGATAAGATTTTGGCAGAGAAAATCACAGAAGAAAAGGAGCTGGAATATTTAAGATCAATTTTAATGACCGAGAACTTTTTAATGATTATAGGTACTTCAACTTCAATTTTTGAAGAGATCGCTTTATATGACAAAGCTTTTTTCAGATTTTTCAAGATAATTCATCTTCAAAATCTCAATGATAACGAAGTTGAGACATTACTTCTTAAAAGGGCAAAATTCGATGGAATTGCTGATAAGATAAAACTCGATGAGAACAAGAACAAAATCAAGGCTATTACAGACCTGACGGGGGGCTATCCCAGACTTGTTTTGATGTTATATGAAATACTTGAGGATAAACCGCTATTGGATGTCCTCAAGACTTTTAATAAGCTCCTGGATAATCTTACACCCTATTACAAGCATAGAATGGACGACCTTGCTCCCCAGCAGCAGAAGATAATAGACACTATAATGCTATCTGATGGCCTGGCTTCTCCAACAGATGTTGCCAAAAAAACAGGCTGGAAGCCTACGACTATAACATCTCAATTTAAACGATTAAAAGACCTGAATATTTTGCGGATCAAAGAATCCGGTGAAGCAAAAAAGAGAAAGGCTGTCTATGAGATATCAGACAGGTTGTTTGTAATATGGTACCAGATGAGATATCTTGGTGTCATCAGGCGCAGGATCGAATATATAGTAACTTTTCTTAAGATATGGTATGATATTGAAGAATTGAAGGATAAAATCTCAGTATATTCGTCACAATATCAACAAAATTATTCTAGGGGAAATTTTTCCGAATCCTACAGTTATGCAAGAAGTATTTCAATAATGTCCTGTGCAGTAACGGAAATAAGTGAAAGAGAAAAAATAATTTTTGAACAGGTCAATCGGTATATAAATGTTGGTAAATTTGAAGATGCTTTGAATGATCTTCAAGACCTTTTAAAAAAGCATGAGGTGAGTAACAATCAAAAGGGAATAGCCAATGATCATAGCAACATGGGTTATGTACTCGGGAAACAAGGCGACTTTCAAAAATCAATCCAACAATGTGAAAAAGCACTGAAAATATATGAGAAGATAAGAAACAAAGAAGGAATAGCTAACAATTTATACAATGTGGGCACTGTATTCCAGATTCAGGGTGACCTTCAGAAATCACTCCAGTATTATGAAAAAGCACTGAAAATATATGAAGAAATGGGAAACAGGGAAGGAATAGCTAACATTTCATGCAATATGAGCACTGTATTCCAGATTCAGGGCGACCTCCAGAAATCACTCCAGCATTATGAAAAAGCACTGAAAATTTATAAAGAAATGGGAAACAGGGAAGGAATAGCTAACATTTCATGCAATATTGGCAATTTATTCCGTGTACAGGGCGACCTCCAGAAATCACTCCAAAATTGTGAAAAAGCACTGAAAATACATGAAGAAATGGGAAACAGGGAAGGAATGGCTAACGATTTAGTCAACATGGGCGTTGTATTCGGGATACAGGGCGACCTCCAGAAATCACTCGAGTATTATGAAAAAGCGCTGGAAATACATGAAGAAATGGGAAACAGACTAGGAATAGCTAATCAGTTAGGCAATATGGGCAATGTATTCCAGAAACAGGGCGACCTCCAGAAATCACTCCAGCATTATGAAATAGCACTGAAAATTGATGAAGAGATGGGAAACAGGGAAGGAATAGCTAACCAGTTAGGTAACATAGGTATAGTATTCAAAATACAGGGCGACCTCCAGAAATCACTCGAATATTATGAAAAAGCGCTGAAAATATATGAAGAAATGGGAAACAGGCTAGGAATAGCTAACCAGTTAGGCAACATGGGTATAGTATTCCAGAAACAGGGCGACCTCCAGAAATCACTCCAGCATTATGAAAAAGCACTGAAAATTTATAAAGAAATTGGAGAAAAATTAAATTATAATAATACAAATAATAATAAAATAGGTTTACTTTTAAAATGTGCAATAACGCATAATAAAGAAAAAAATGCAGGAAAGGCATTTGAAAACCTTGAGGAAATTGTTGAATCTTTGAAGGAAACAAAAAATGAAGATACAATAAAAATAGTAGTATCTGCAATATTTGAATTGTTGAAAGATTCTGAATATGATTTTGTAATAACTATCATTGAAATACTCCAAAAAGAACACAAAGATATTTTTGAGATTTGTGAGCCTTTCATGATATCTGCGAAATATTTGAAAACCAAAGATCCAGGTATATTGGAAGATACAAGTTCGATTATATTAGAAGGCGTAAAAAAGATACTCGAAGCTGTAGAAAAACAAAAAAATAAAATGAATGAATAGCGTCACATCAAGTTTCCATACGAAAGGATGAATAATAATAACATCATGATGAGGACTATCTTGACTAAAGCTTATATATCACGAATAACCATTAAGAAATGGAGAACTGAATGCGAATAGGTGTTTACATCTGCCATTGCGGGTCAAATATAGCTGGAACTATAGACGTTGAAGAGGTCAGGAAACACGCCTCTATGCTAAAAGATGTAGTTGTAGCCCGTGACATACAATTTGCATGCGGGGATTCGGGGCAGGAACAGGTAAAAAAGGATATCCTTGAAGAAAAACTCGACCGGATAGTTATGGCTGCATGCTCCCCACGCCTCCATGAGGTCACATTCAGGCGCGTGCTTGAACAATCCGGTCTCAATAAACACTTTCTTGAAATGGTAAATATCAGGGAGCAGGGCTCCTGGGTTCATGCAAACAGGAATGCATTGGCAACGCAGAAGGCAAAAGAATTAGTGGCTATGGGGGTTGCAAGAGTAGCACTTCTTTCCCCACTTGAAAAGAGGACAGTTCCCGCAAATAAGGATGTCCTTGTGATAGGCGCAGGAGTGGCAGGTATCGAGGCTGCATTGGCCCTTGCAAATATGGGGGTCAAAGTCCACCTCGTTGAGAGAGAACCAACAATAGGAGGGAAAATGGCTTTACTTAATGAAGTTTTTCCCAATAATGATTGTTCTCTGTGCGTTCTTGCTCCCAAGATGTCTGATGTCCAGAACCATCCCAATATCACGCTGTACACAAATTCTGAAATAACAGGGGTAAGAGGAAGGGCAGGAAATTACAGGATAACAGGTGAGATAAAACCGCGATATGTTGACCCCAAGAAATGCAAAGGCTGCATTGATATCTGCGCAAAGGTCTGCCCGATCGATGTTCCGAACCAATTTGATTACGGGATAGGTGCGCGAAAATCCATATACATTCCCTTTGCCCAGGCTGTTCCTCTTGTAGCATGCATTGATAAGAACTGTGTGGGCTGCGACCTGTGCAGGCTTGCATGTCCTGCTGAGGCAGTGGATTTTACCCAGAAAATCGAAGAATTCAAGTTCGATGTCGGAGCCATTATAGTTGCTACAGGATACCAGCCGTTTGATGCAGGAAGAAAGGAAGAATACGGATATGGGCGATATAAAAATGTTGTAACCAACCTTGAAGTTGAACGAATGCTAAGCGCCGCAGGCCCCACACATGGAAGAGTGGTATCGCCATCCACAGGAGAAGATATAAAAAGTGCGGCTTTTATCCTTTGTGTGGGCTCGCGTGATGAACAGGTGGGAAATCCTTACTGCTCCAAGGTATGCTGTATGGCTTCGATAAAAAATGCCATGAAACTTGCTGAAAAATATCCCGATGCAAGGATATCGATTCATTACATCGACATACGCGCGGGTGGAGAGATGTATGAGGAATACTACAAACGGGCGCAGGAACTGGGCGTTTCATTCGTTCGCGGGCGTGTTGCTGAAGTTGAGGAATCAGATGGAAAAACAATAATTCATTATGAAGATACTCTTTCTGGTGAGAAATGCAGCGACATCACAGACTTAGTTGTGCTTGCCATAGGTATGGAAGCTGATAAAGATTCCAAGCAAATAGGGAAAATGCTGAACCTCTCCACGCGTCCTGACCGGTTCTTCCAGAGCGCCCATCCAAAAATGCGCCCGGTGGAAACGCACACGAAAGGTATTTTCATTGCAGGATGCGCAAGCGGTCCCAAGGAAATACAGGTATCGATCGAACAGGGCACTGCAGCCGCTGCGAAAGCATTAAGTCTTCTTTATAAAGGAAAAATTGATATAGAACCAACGAGTGCTTATGTTATCTCCGACCTGTGTGATGGGTGCGGGATTTGTGAAAAAGTATGCGATTTCGGACGCATCAAGGTGACAGACAAGAAAGCAAGCGTTGATGAAGTAGCATGCCGGGGATGCGGAGCATGCACAGCAGCCTGTCCAAATGGCGCTATCCAGATC
>JBAQLI010000011.1:0-16023 GCA_049301735.1 Candidatus Methanoperedens sp. | reverse complement strand
CTCACACGCATGGATATAAAAATGGCAAAGACCATGTCCTCAAATATCGAAATATCAGCACCGGACCAGGCGTTAGCATATGCAAAGGCAGACCTGGAACGGGCCCTGAACTATGCAGGCATGGAAGCACTCAAAAAACTTGGAGAAATACCTGTTATTAACCCTGATAACACAAGCGAATACTACAACGGAACAAACGGTGATCCATATAAATTCAACATTAACTGGGCTCGCGCCATGACAAATTCCACATTTGACGAGTATATGGGATCAAACTACATGTACGACACTTTCACATACGGTGGATATTCAGTGAACGTGGAACCTCCTGATTCATGGGAAAAAATAACCATTACCCCGATAAGAACGAAACTCAACAGGACTATACGTCCGCAGCTATTTGAACCTGGTAAGAATGGAAATGGTTATGAAACATACTGGAAAGTATCCATACCTGTAAGGATTCATCTTAATGATCTTGATATGAAATCAGAACTTTTAAGCGAGAACACGATCGTGGAAACACTTATCACATCGCGATATCCGCTTTTGCATGATCTCACCGTGGAATACGAAATAAGAGTTAACGGTACAAATGCAGTGATGACCGAGACAACCGCGTTTGCCATGGCATACACATGGGGCCGGGGGTATATGCAATATGGAAAAGAAACACCTCTTAACATTGTTAATAATACGCACCTTTCCCTGATCCTCAACGGGGCACTGCTTCTTGACCAGGGTTTTGTTTTTAACTCAATTGATCCTATGAGCCTTGTTGAATATGCAAACCAGACCGCATATACGATTTCGGGAAAGAAAAAGAAATACGAGGATGTGATGCTTGATAATAATTCTATCAAAGTTGACCCGAAGGAGGATGCGTATAATTCAACTGATGATCCTGATAAGGCAAAGGAAGAATCACAGAAAGGAAAATATGATTTTAATACCACAGTTATTACTGATTACCTCAACAATGATTCAAAGCCTGGCGGCTCGATCGTGAACAAGAAGATAAGAGTTGTCATCCTGCAGGTTTATAGTGCAATTTTTGCAACTGGTGTTGCAAGGCAAACAACGGATTATCCGGGATCGCATGACGGATATGAGGAAAGTGACAGTATTGAGGAATGGGGCGAACCTGACAGCATGAAGCAGACAGGAACGATACCAAAAGACTCGTATGTCCCCGGAAACCTGTATGGTGAAACCTGGGAACTCACGTGGACGCGAAACCATGTCTGGAGGCATACGTACTGGGTCACGGTATCTTGCGGGGCAGGTTGTACGAAGCAGGTTCCGCATTATAATTATATGACTGTGGTCGATTCGCGGATGGATAGAGTCGCGATCACGTTGAAAGCTGTTGAGAATTCAAATACTAATATTGCTCTTGATTTTGCAGGGAAATCTCTTGCATCGAAAAATGACCTGTTCGGGACTTATAATTCAAAGAATGTGACATACGGATACGGATTGACTCTCTTGAATGGGGTTAATTACATAGACCCGAATCTTGAACCTGCATACCTGCAATACAGGGATTTTTTCGATTCTAATAAGATATCGAACCTGAAGAACATTGGCCTAAATGGTGATACTGATAAAAAATCGCTTACAGTTGATGAACCCGCATGGGTCTCTGAGGAGTCGCAGTATGCGGTTGATGATATTACTGAACGGATGAAAAGTGATATTCATCTTGATCCTGATATCAATTATGAGAATTATCCTGTTCCTTCTGACCTGATCAATGCAGCACGTGATGACCTGATTGAGAAAATCTCCATTAGAGAGACAGGGTATGTGAATAAGTCAAATTATTATTCAGGTAAGTATAATAGCGCAAGTGCAAAGGTGATTTCTGTTATCAGGGAGTGGTATGTTGACCAGGTGAAGTACCAGATACGGGAGAAGTTTTCTGAAGGGAGTAAAAGAATCGATGATGAGATAAAGAAAAACTTTTCTGAACCAGATAAAGTGAAGCAGGCAAACCGTGATGCTGCAAAGTTCCTGTCCCGCGGGTTCAAACTGCCGCTTGCTGTGAGTATGAGGGCATATCATGTGGATGAGAATGGGAATATTTATGAGCCAGGGAAGCTTCAGGCATGGAATGAGAGCGTGACTTTGTTGATCAACCAGGAGCCGAATTATCTGGATGCGGAAATGCCTTTTGGTGAGGAGCAGCTTTTTACTTTGAAATTGAGGAATATTAATTTGCTGGGTGGAAATGGAGTGAATATTTTGCCTACTTTTGAGCCGTGGATCGCAACTTTCAATGCGTGGTCTATCGATGTGGAAGGTGAGTTCGTGAAGTTTGAGGTGCAGGATGTGGATAATGAGGTGCATCCTGACCCGATATTCGGGCATGAGGCGCAGGTGTATGTGAGGAAATATGAGACAGTTAAGGATTCAATATCTAATTCTTTCATAGGAGAAAATTCTCGCATAAAATTCAATTTCACAACAGGAACCTTCATAGCAGTACCTCCTGGCAAAATCGATGGAATAGGAGACAAAGATTGGGTAATTATCGAGGAATCTGCAGGATTTAGGTGAAAAAATGAAATTTAGACCATCAATATTGATACTAATAATATTGTTTTTGAATTTTCAACCAACAACAGGTGCTGAAAATGAATATGGAATTGTTAGAGCTTGGTTTAATGGGGAAAATGCTACTGTAAATAATGTTCAACTAAAAATCGGCGAACCTTTTGAAGTGAAGGTAGAATTATTATCGAAAATTAATGGTGATATTTCATTTAAATTATATGAACCGGGTGTCACAAGAGCCTTTAAAGTGATAAATGGACCAAGTGAAATTGAAAAGCGAATTGATATTATGAATATTGAATCTGGTTGGTCAAAAACATATACTTGGACTGTAGAATCAAATGAAGATTGGAAAGGTGGAAAAGCCCCATTAAATGTGATTGTTCAATTCAATAAAGGAATGAATAATAAACAAATAGATTTCACCATCGCCAACCCCTACATCCTCGATGAGCAGTACACCGGCGCCGTCACCACTACGACTCCCGCGCCGGAAATAATAGGAACAGGCGCTCTCCCGGCGAAGTCGACGCCTTTCCTTCCCTTTATATTCACGGTCAGCACACTTTTGCTGGCATGGCGCTTGAAAAAAATCGTGAGATAGAATATACTATTAACACTTTCGATCAACATTGCTTTATGGCGCTGGGGTTGCGACCCCAGACCCCGGCGGAAGCGCCGCCGCTGGCGGGGCTTAACATGAAATCACTGGTTGCATAATTTCACAACTATCCATACTTGCACTGTATAATAATCCATTATCTGTTCCTCTGGTCAGTTACCTTTTCAATATTTTCATCTTTTTCTTTCGGGCACTCATTCGGGCGTTATGAAATCACGTTTTATAGCTCATAATTATTTTTATAAATACTTATAAATTGAAATAAAATATGGTTTTTTAAAACTATATGCTTATATATATTTAAGGTATATCTATTGTCTTGACAAGACTCAAAGTTTTAAATAGCCACATAATAACGGTGCTATGAGGTAGAAATTGGGATTTAACGAAGCTGATACTAGAGCAAAATTAATTGATCCGGCACTCCACAAATTGGATTGGACTGAGGATCTAATAAGACGAGAAACTACTCGGAACTATCGAAATTATCAATGGGAAACCTAAGCGCAAGAAAGGAAGGACTGATTATCTGTTATGCCTGCCTGTAAAAGAAATGGAGAATCCATTATCCATTTCAATATTAGAAGCTAAAAAAGAAGATGAACATGCAACTCTTGGATTAGGACAAGCCAAAGAATATGCAAAATGTCTTAATGTTCCATTTGTTTTTTCCACTAACGGTCATCTATTTGTTGAATATGATTCTTTCCAGGAGAAAGTAACCGAAGAACTCTTTTTGGAAAACTTTCCAACACCTGAATTGCTAAAAAAGTTATATGAAGAGAGCAGAGGTTTTTCACTTGCTGATGATAATGCTAAACCACTATTTGTGCCATACAGGGGCGGGCAATCTGAAAGAAGATATTATCAGGATGCTGCGGTAAGGGCTGTGCTTGAAAAAATTGCAGGAAAGAAGAAAGGCTGGAACAGGGTTTTGCTTTCTCTGGCGACGGGTTCGGGAAAGACACGAATAGCTGTCCAGCTTTTGTATAAACTGGCTGAGGCAGGACATTTGAGAAAAGCTTTATTTGTTTGTGATAGGAACGAACTCAGGAAGCAGGGATTTGGGCAAATGTTCTCTGTTTTTGGCGATAATGCGGCGTTTGTTGAGAATAAAGACCCTAAAAAGAATGCCAGGATTATTGTTTCAACATACCAGGCGCTGGGGATTGATGAAGATGGAGATACATCGTTCTTTTTGCAAAATTATCCCAAGAATTATTTCAGCCACATCATTATAGATGAATGTCACAGGAGCGCATGGGATAGGTGGAGTGTCGTCCTCACAAATAATCCCGATGCTGTGCAAATTGGATTGACTGCGACTCCAAGGAAGATAACTGGCGAGAGATCCCCTGAAAAAGATAAGGATGAGAAAATCAGCAGGAACAATCTCACGTATTTTGGCGAGCCTGTTTATGAGTATCCATATTCTAAGGGATGGGAAGACGGCTATCTGGCTGCATGTGAGATTGTAAAAAGGAGCGCCAGTATCGATGAGCGCCCGTTAACCAGGGAAGAACTGCTGGATAAAGGTGTTTATGACTCAAAAACAGGGAAGCCAATGGGCACTGGCGATGTTAAAGACATGTACAGCAAAGAAGATTTTGATAAGCGACTGATACTTCCCGACAGAAGAAAGGCTATGTGTAAGGATTTGTTGGAGCAGTTTGAAAAAACAGGCGATTTGAGACAGAAGACGATTATTTTTTGCGCGAATGACAAACACGCTGAAGACGTGGAAATTGAACTGAACAATATGTACAAGGATAAAGGGCTGTCAAATTGTGAGAAATTTGCATTCAAATGTACGCAAAAAGGAATATCAAGCGGTTCTTTAGGAGAGAGTCAGGAGGTTCTGATTGCGAACATGCGTGGAGGCAAGAATTCTCATTTCATAGCGACAACTGTTGATTTACTGACGACGGGGGTAGATATCCCCTGCGTCCAGAACATTGTGTTTTTCACTTATGTAAAATCGCCGATTCTCTTTTATCAGATGGTTGGGCGCGGGATGAGAATTGATGAAGCCTTCAGTAAGTTCATGTTCAGGATTTATGATTATACCAATGCGACAAGGTTATTTGGAAAGGAGTTCATTTCAACGCCAAGAACTGAGCCTTCAAAACCTCCAATAGAAGGAGAAAAAAGAAAGATTGCCAAGGTTCGGGGATATTATGTTGAAATCAGGGACGAAGGGACATTCATATTAATGAAAGATGAAATAACAGGCAAAGAGCGGCCATTCACGATTGAAGAATACAGGGAGAAACTGGCGGCCTCGCTGGTTGAGCATGCTGATAACATTGAACTGCTGCGCGAAATGTGGGTCAATCCAGAGGAAAGGAAACACCTGATTTCGGCGCTGCCCGGAGGCGAAAAGGGTGCATTGTTGCTTCGGGATTTATTAAAGCTAAAAGAATGCGATTTATTTGACCTGTTCGCTGAAATCGGCTTTGGCGTGCCTGCAAAAACACGGGGAGAAAGGGTTCTTGCGTTTGATTATAAGAACAGGGACTGGCTGTTATCGCTGCCCGGAGATTCAGCGAATGTCATCAAGGCCCTGGCGAAGCAATTTGAAGAGAACGGCATCGAGGAGCTTGAGAGTCCGGAAATTTTTGATGTGGCTGAGATAAAGAGAGCTGGCGGGATTAAGGCTCTGGCGAAGATTGGTTTTAATCTTGGACATGTTGTATCTGAGGTTAAGATGGGGCTGCTGGCGGCATGAAGAGAGAATTGCCTGGAGGATGGAGATGGAGTACATTAGGAAAAGAGTGTGAAATAAATCCCAGAAGGACAAAAGATTTGGGGGGAAATGACAATCAAGAAACCTCTTTTGTTCCAATGGAAGCTGTTGATGGTGATAAAGGAATAATCAGTGAAATAAGAATAGTTCCATTTTCAAAAGTCAAAAAAGGTTATACCTATTTTGAAGAAAATGATGTGCTTTTCGCTAAAATCACTCCATGTATGCAGAACAAGAAAAGTGCTATTGCGAATGGATTGATTAATGGATTTGGATTTGGAACAACTGAATTTCATGTTATAAGGTGCAAAAAAAAAATTATTCCAAAATGGATTTATTATTTCATACGAAATCAAAGATTTATTGATGGGGCGGTGAAAAATTTTACGGGCGCCGTTGGACAACAAAGAGTTCCAGCGCAATTCATAGAAAAATTCCAAATTCCAGTACCGTTGATATCTGAACAAAGAAAAATCGTGTATAAAATCGACAGGCAAATGGCTCAAATCGAGATGATGAAAAAAGAAACCGATGAACAGAGAGCTGCTTTAGACTTATTATTTGAAAGCATAATTAATAAAGAAATACAAGTATTAAAATCCATTTTAGTGGATAAATATAATCTTGTTAAATTAGAGGATATTTGTGATATGAGAACAGGTGGGACACCCTCTAAAAGCCAACCTGAATTTTTTGGTGGTGACATCAAATGGATTGTATCCGGAGATGTAAATAAGGAATTTATTTATGATGTTGATGGTCGAATCACAGAAGCAGGTTATAAAAATTCAAATGCAAAAATGTTGCCGAAAGATTCAGTATTGATAGCATTGAATGGGCAGGGAAAAACAAGAGGTATGGCAGCTATTTTGAAAACTGAGGCTTGTTGTAATCAATCTATAATTGCATTTACACCAAAAAATAAAGAAGAATTTGATCATGTGTTCTTATTCTATTATTTGAAAGGGTCTTATCAAAAACTTAGAAACCTTACAGGAGATAAAGAAAGAAGCGGTTTAAGCATGAGTACTTTAAGACCTTTTCAGGTTATTGCGCCTCCTATCGATATTCAAAGGAAGGTTTCAGATAAACTTCAAAGAAAATATGACGAAATCAGGAACATCAGTATCAGCTTTCAGAAACAGAAAAAGAGTATAGATGAACTTCCCGCCTCCATCCTGAACGAAGTCTTCGGGCTATATCATTATCAATAGTTGATGAAATTATGAAACGAGTTCAACAAATGACAGCGCCACTTGAAAAAGAAATAAAAATCATATTGGCCTCAATTGAGTGCGGATACCATGCAGTAAATCTGCGTTCATCTGCGTTTATCTGCGGTTCGTTTTTAATCTCTATAACAGAATATAGTAACTATCTCATCGCAATAAAAAAGAACCTTGAAAGCAAACTTTCGCAGCGGATTTTTCGTTTATTTTATGGCATCAGCGTACCAATCGATAATGGTGTTGAGACTTTGGGAGGTTGAGCAATTAAATGATAAGAGAAGAAGCTTTAAGATGGTTTGAAGAAGGCGAAAGCGACATCCTGACTGCAAAGATACTGCTGGAAAATAAAAAATATAACCCTTGCGCCTTTTATTCCCAGCAGGCTTCGGAAAAGATTTTAAAAGGACTGCTTCAGGCTCACAACGAAGCTTCATGGGGTCACTCAGTCCTGTCGCTTTTGCGAAGCTTTGCGCAAATCAATGATGTGGACATCAGTGAAATTGAGCCGTGCGCAAAGGAGCTTGATAGACATTACATTTCTTCACGATACCCCGATGCATATCCATCGGGAAGACCTGAGGATTATTATACTGAGAGAATTGCTAAGGAGTCATTAGTATGCGCCAAGAAAATAAAGGAATTTGCACAGAATCTGATGCAATAAATGAAGAATTAAAGGAATATTGCAGGAGAGTCATAGGGAAGTTCAAACCCATTTGTATTATTCTTTATGGTTCAAGAGCCAAAGGGACTTTTACACCTTCAAGCGATATAGATATTATCGTATTGAGCGATAATTTTGAAAATGATTTTCTATCAAGGATAAAAGATTTGATTGATATTAATTCATCAACACTTCCTATCGAACCACTTGGTTATACAAAAGTTGAGTTTGAAACAATGCTGCGATCATATAAAATTACGGCGCTGGATTCTATACTTGAAGGAAAACCGTTGTTTGGTGAAGATTATTTCAATAATTTAAAGAAAACACTACACGAACTGGAAAAAACCGGACTTTACAAAGGCAAAACTTCATGGCACCTACCTTCTGCTGCTATAGAATCTGAAAAAGCATTGGTTTAGAGGTGATAAAAAGTGGCTAATATCCAAAAAATCTTAGAGGCCATAAGGCAAATACATTATGTCATTAAATAGGTTGACGCAAGAGTTGACGGAAAGGTTGACGCAAGATTACTGGATGAAGGTTTTGAACCGTACGATAAAATCGTACAGTTGACCTTGTCGTTTAGGATGTCAATTCAAAATCTTAAAGAGATATTAACATGGTAAAAAACAATAACGGAAGAATGGTTAACGGTCAGTCCAGCATGAATGCATACATCAAATCAGTCTGTGACATCATGCGTCGCGACAGGACAAAAGGCGCCCTGGCGTACATCCCAGAACTTACCTGGATGATGTTCCTGCGAATACTTGACGAAAAAGAGCAGGAAGAAGAGCTAAAATGCCAGGCTGTCGGAAAGTCGTTTACTCCCTCCTTAAAAGAACCATACAGATGGAGGGACTGGGGCAATACATACGGCAAGAAAAGGGTTGAACTGCAAAACGGCAAAATGGGAGACTTCCTCAATTTCGTGAATAACGAACTGATTCCATACTTAAAATCATTCCAGGACAAGCCATCAGCAAACATAAAACAAAAGCTCATTTCGCAAATATTCAGGAACAACAACCAGACAAAACTTGCAAGTGAGACAAACCTGCTGGATGTCCTGGACAAAATAGACCACCTCACCTCGGAAAACATCGACGAGACCCACCAGTTCCCGCTCTCACAAATCTACGAAGGCTTGCTGTTA
The DNA here is from genome assembly GCA_049301735.1 of Candidatus Methanoperedens sp. GTDB lineage: Archaea > Halobacteriota > Methanosarcinia > Methanosarcinales > Methanoperedenaceae > Methanoperedens. The sequence goes on along the minus strand of JBAQLI010000011.1, from coordinate 7,044 downwards.
AAAATGGGTGAGAAAAACAATGACGGCGGGCAGTTCTTCACTCCAAGGGAAGTAATCCGTGCGATGATAAGGGCAGTAAAACCGGAAATAATCAAAGACGGTGCGCCCGTAACGATATACGACCCGTGTTGCGGGACTGGCGGCTTCCTCGCCGAAACTTATGCTTATTTTACTAACCCTGAACTGTCAGGCAGAGAACTGAACGCAACCGAGATCGAACATTTAAAGCATGATGCTTTCTGGGGTCTGGATAACAGCGACACAGCTTTTCCTATCGCGCTGGCAAATTTAGTCCTTCACGGGATAGATTATCCCCATATCGGCTTGAAAAACACACTCAGCGGCAGTGATACATATATGGAGCTATTCGAAGGTGCCCAGAGTAAATTTGACTATATATTTACAAATCCTCCTTTTGGCGGTAAAGAAGGGGAAGACGCCAAGACGAATTTTGTTTTCAAGACCGGCAATACCCAGATTTTGTTCATCCAACATATTATAGATCATCTTGAGGAAGGCGGAACATGTTCAATGGTTATCGATGAAGGAGTACTTTTCAGGACAAATGAACTGGCTTTTGTCCAGACAAAGAAAAAGTTGCTGGAAGAATGTAATTGTGGTGTATCATAAGCTTGCCGCAGAACGCTTTCTTAAATGCTGGCGCAGGGGTCAAGACGAACCTGTTATTCTTCACAAAAGGAAAGCCAACGCAAAAAGTCTGGTATTACGACATGTCTGATATCAAGATCCTAAAGAAAAACCCTCTGACGCTTAATAAATTTGATGACTTTCTATTCAGGTGTCATTCTTCGAAAGAAGAAGATAAGATCAGTGAAAAAAGCTGGTTTATCGATATTGAGACGATAAAAAGTAAGAATTATGACATAAAAGCTGTCAATCCCAACATCAAAGAAAAAGTCATACCCAGGCCGGAAGTGCTTATTAAGATTATTGAGGATTCTCAGATTAAGATAAATGAGGGTTTAAAGAAATTGAAAGAGATAACATAGGTGGTAAAATGAATCTAAAAAATTGCTTGCCAAAGTCGTTTATGAACGGGAGAAAAGACCCGAACTGGCACAAAAACCTATCCAAAACACACATGATGAATCTATTGCCCCAATAATAGAAGGTGAATATAATATTTAGCCCGAACTTCAGATACACCCATCAGATAGTAAAAAATCTCGTTGACATAGCCTCAGCCAGGGAGACCATTCTCAACGCCTATCTCGTGCCAAAATGGGAAATATCGCTCAGGAGAGATGCTTTGATAAGGGCAGCACATGCATCCACGGCAATAGAAGGAAATCCGCTAACCTTAGAAGAGGTCAGCCAGCTTGCTAAGGGTAGAAAAGTTACAGCAACAAGAAAAGCACAGCAGGAAGTGATTAATTATCTTAAAGTCTTAGAAAATATAGAGAAGTATCAGGAGCAGGATAAGATCACTGAAAAAGCTGTTTTGAAATTGCAGAGGGATATAACAAAAGAAACTTTAGAAAATCCTGAGCATGAGGGCAGATATAGGAAACTTCAGGTGTATGTTGGCAGCAGGATAACAGGGGAAGTTGTTTTTATGCCTCCTTCCCCAGAAGAAGTGCCGGAGTTAATGAACGAGTTCATAGAATGGCTCAACTCAAGCGATTCATCTCAACTCAGCCCTGTCCTTGTCGCAGGCATATCCCATTATGAATTTGTAAGAATCCATCCTTTTATTGATGGTAATGGCAGGTCAGCAAGGGCATTAGCTACTCTTATCCTTTATCTCAGGGAATTTGACATTAAGAAATTTTTTGCTCTTGACGACTATTACGATAGCGAGAGAACTGCATACTACCACGCTTTAAAATCAGTTGAACAGAAAACGCTTGATCTTACAGACTGGCTTGAATACTTTACAGATGGCGTTCTTCTTTCCATCGCAAAGGTAAAAGAGAAGGCACTTCATCTTTCTCTGGAAAAACATAAAATAGAGTCAAAAGGACAGATTGCGCTCACTGAAAAGCAAATGAAAATGATGGAAAATATAATTTCAAATGGGCAAATAACAAGTGGCGAAATTCAAAAGATGTTTAAGATATCACGTCAGGCAGCGCATAAAGAAATTATAAAGCTAATCGAATTAAATCTTATTGAGCAAAAAGGTGCTGGTAAGGCAATACATTATGTCATTAAATAGGTTGACGCAAGAGTTGACGGAAAGGTTGACGCAAGATACTGGAATAAGCTTGAAAACCGAAGCGCTGCCGATTGTTCTGACCCTTGAAGAGATCACCATCGCCGACCCTACATCCTCGATGAGCAGTACATCGGCGCTGCCGCCACGACTCTCGCGCCGGAAATAACAGGAACTGGCACTCTGGCGAAAGAGACACCGTTCCCTTCAGTGATTTTTGTCTTTATGGCGCTGCTTGTTGCATGGCGCTTCAGGCGTGGAACGAGAATGTGACGCTATTTTTTATTTATCGACTGAATTTGTAGCGCCGGCATCAGCCTGTCCAGTCCGGCGCTGGTCTAGCCTCTATCCAAGAAAATCATTGTTTTTGAAATGAACTGTCTATGAAATCTTTATATTGCTTTGACCATACTTTGTTTGGCGTCGCTTTAATCCATTCAACGTATCTATCAATGAAATCTATAAAATCCAGAACAAAACTATCAAGTAGAGTAAGCTCCCTGTTGAAGATTATTGTATCATCTTTGAATTCTATTTCCATTTATCGTTCCTGATTCATTAGCAGGCTTTTCACCTTATATAACTTTTCAAAACTACCCCTAAATGCCCTATCCAGCATAGCCGGCATCAGCGCTCATCACCCCAGCCCATACATATCCTTTAATCCATGTCCTGTGGCAATACAAACAACTGTGCCTTCCAGCTTATTCTTTATATATCCAGCATACGCAACAGCACCGCTGGGTTCAACAAAAATCCCATTACAGGAAAGCAGATTACGCGCCAATAGCACCTCATTATCTGTGATCTTTATGGCAAAGCCTCCTGAATCCCTTATTGCCCTGAGTGCGGCCAGGCCATCTATCGGATCTCCACATGCAATGGCTGTTGCTATTGTCTTTGGGTTTTTTACAGGGATTATTTCTTTTAAGTTATTTTCCCAGGCATCAGCCACTGGCGCACAATTTTCAACCTGCACGCCTATGACCCCTGGTATTTTATCCGTTATTCCCACAAGAGCAAGCTCGCGGAAGGCTTCATAAATGCTCCATATCAGTGTTCCATTACCAATCGGCACTACAATATGATCGGGAACATGCCAGTACAACTGGTCTGCTATTTCAAATCCTACAGTCTTTGTGCCTTCGCTGCGCCATGGATAATCTCCTGTCAAGAATGAATCGCTGTTTGACATCACAAATTCTTCGGCACGCCTCATGGCCACAGAATAATCTCCGGCAACAGGTATCGTTTCTGCACCATATGCTTTTATCTGCATGATCTTTTCTTTTCCCACGATATCAGGAATGAACACTTTGCATTTTAGCCCTGCAAAAGCCGCATATGCGGCCATGGATGCACCCATATTGCCAGTTGATGCAAGCGCCACTTTTTTCTTCTTGAACTCAAGCGCTTTTGTTATTTCAAGAGCGGATCCCCTGTCTTTAAAAGAGCCTGTGGGGTTTGCAGCTTCGTATTTTATGAGCAATCGCCCTGTTTTTGAAAGTCTTTTGTTTTCAAGAAGAGGTGTTCCCCCTTCACCCATCGAAATGCACTTTGAAAGATCTTTTACAGGCATGAAAGCCCAGTATTTCCAGTGGGTTGCAGGTGTGCGCATGAATTCATCGCGAAGAATTACTTTTTTTATGGATTTGTAATCATATTCAGCATCCACAGCCGAGCCGCACTCGCACCTTGGAATTGGCAACCGCTCTATTTCATAGGGTTTATGCAGCCTTCCGCACCTGAAACATCTAAAACCTGTAACGTAAACCATTGATATTAATTCATGCTCTTCTAAAATATTATCGTTTTGGAATGCTACTCGATGAGCTCCATATCCTCGCCGCAACAGACAAGAGTTCCTCCACCTGCTTTTGTTACAACGACCTCATTTCCGCAGATATTACATCTATACTTTTCACCTGTTTTATTTACTCCCATTGGTTTAATCTCCTGATAATATATTATTTATGGAGAAACTATTTAATCTTTTACATTATTTTGCTGTGTTGAATAAATCTTCAGTTTTCCCAACTTACCCACTCCGATATTCTTTAAATTTTTTGATTTATACACAGTTCAATAGAATAGTATAACACATAAACTTCATTTTAGCTTCTCTTTTCATTCATTTCAATAGCAAGCGTCTTTTTTGTTTTAACGTCTACTGCTATGTGTGCTTTGATCCATCCTCTATGTACTCTCCTTTTTTTACCTTCATTCATGTTCTATGATAATAACCATTATAATTATATAATCAATTAGATATATTTAAATAGATAAAGGTGATGTTTAGAATTGGTGTGTATGAGATGACCGACCCAAAAGATCACGTGAATAATCTGGAAAATCAAGATATAAAAAGTGATATAAAATATAATTTTCTTTATAGATTTAAATCTTTGATTGGTGGTAATTCCGGATACATACGATTTATAATATTATTTGGAATATTATTCACAATACTGCAAATATCTGACCTGACGATCACGTATTTTGCACTTCAAAACCCGCAAAACAAAGAACTCAATCCCCTGTATAACCAGGAATGGTTCGTCCCGTTCAAATTATCAATAGTCTTTCTCATAATGGTAGTAATGCATCGAATTCCTGTTCAAAACCGAAGGATGGCAAAAGGCGCAATGTTAGGAATGATATACATGTATTTGTTTATTAATTTTAACAATCTTTACTTCTTGTTGAATTCTTAAGAACACCTTTTGTGAGTATCAGATCTTCGATCCTGCAAACACCCGCTTGAATATTCCCGCAAAACTCCGGGAAGCGTGGATATAAGTGATTTAAGCTCAGAATTGTGCAGGTATTACAGATATGTCCATCTGCTAAAAGTCGCTGCCTGCCCCGCATATTTGTTATTCTCATCAACGATATTCCAGACCGTGCCTTTTTCTATCAAGAAGCGTCGACCTTTGCCAGATATGCGTACTCCACGGTATGTGTCGATATATCCATTGCGTCTGACCTCTTCAAGGAGTCTTTCACGATCTTCCCGATTAACAGGTTCCGCAGTAAGGCGCGATGGCATTTTAATGAAATCTATTTCATTTGTTACCAAAGGAGCTATCGAAAAATAACATTGTGTAGTGGTGGTTACCACCCAAGATAATTAACTTTATAAACCAAAACATTAAATAATTAATGATATTATGAAGGAGAAATATATTGGTCTACTTGTTGCACTAGTTACGGTGCCAATAACAATCGGAATTGCTTTTTTGCTTCCAAAACAAAATGTATTGGATTTTTTTACAATACTGCTTATGGGTATTGTCGGAGCTTATTTTGGATTTGCTTTTTCTGATTCTGGAAGCAAAAAAGATGTTTTTATTGAAGTGTCCAATGTTGTTATGTATATTGCGCTATTGCTTCTTAGTGTAATAGTCACACCATATTTTCTTATCGCAGGTTATTTCTGGCATGGCATATGGGATGCCATTCACCATGAGAAATTAAGACTAGTTAAAACCAAGGTACCTGAATGGCATATTGTTGGTTGCACATTCTATGATTGGGCTGTTGGGATTTTCCTTATATGGTGGCTTTCGGTATAATCAAGGTACAACTTGCGGGCGGGGGCGATGCTTCCGCGCATTGCGCCTTGCCGCCTCTGTGAAATTGGAGAGTGGGAATATAATATACTTAGAGAAAATGAGATCGAAATATAACAATCATGGGACTTATTGCCAGGATGAGCATAGTCGTTAAAGTAAAAGTGAACACGATTCTAAACAAATTCGAAGACCCAAGAGAAACGTTAGATTATTTCTATGAGAAGCAGTTTGAGCTTCTTCAAAACGTTAAAACAGAGTGTCCAGAAATTGGATGAGCAGGCTCGGGAGGCCATGAAGGCGGGTAGGATAAGACCATACCAGAGTTGCGCTTAAGTGGAAAAGCGCTTAACAGGCAGAAAGAGAGCCCTTACGAAGCAGATGTCGCCAGCAGCAGGAAAAATTCATAGCAACAGAAAAAAGCCTATCTGCCAAGTTAGAAACGTTCCGCTCGACAAAAGAGACTATCAAAGCCCAATATAACGCTACTGAGGCGCAGGTAAAGATTACAGAATCCGTGAGCGGTATCAGCGAAGAAATGAGCAATGTCGGGCTTGCAGTTCAGCATGCCCAGGATAAGACAGAGAATATGAAAGCGTGCGCATCTGTGCTGGATGAACTTATTGAAGCGGACACACTTCAGGATGTTGTAGGAGGGACAAAAGACGATATTGAGCGGGAGCTTTCCAAGATAAAATCAAAGAGCGAAGTGGGATGCTCATCTTGAAGCGTTGAAGAAGGAGTTGGGAAAAAGGGACGGATGAAAGCGGCAATCAGGGCTGAGCGGGCTGGAATAATATCAAAGCTGGAAGTTGAAAGAGGAACTAAAATCATAACATTGATTCACAGAAGGGAGCTGTGGGAGGATAAAGACGAGGGCAAATCAGCATTGAATATACAGAACATGTTTTAATGAGGATAAGGCAAACCCTCGAAGACAAAAACATGGATTTGATTTTGCATACGCCCGGAGGGCTCATGCTGGCTGCTGAGATGATAACTACGGCTGTGAAGAACCATCCGGCAAACGTCTCAGTTATTTCTCCATATTGCGCTTTGTCCGGCGGCACGTTTATTGCGCTTGCGGCAGATGAAATTGTCCTGAAGAGGGACAGTGTGCTCATACCACAGTTGAGGGCGCATACCTACAAGCGGGCTGATCTCATTGCTTAAAAAAGCCCCTATCGGGGCAATTTAGAGCCTAACCATTATCAAAATACATATTTTATTTCCCCATTTTTAGGTTCGTATGCTTCACCATGAAATTTAAGATGCTCAATACAATCAAATACAACT
>JBAQLI010000010.1:0-21326 GCA_049301735.1 Candidatus Methanoperedens sp. | reverse complement strand
TTCCTTAGTATTTGTATATTTGTATTTGCATGAAGGCTATTGCTTGGTAATAATCAAAAAAAGTGTATATTACAAAAGATTCAGTGAATTATATTTTTATTTTTACCATTTAATTTGAAGGGGATACTAATTTTCGTTTATTATAGTGCCAATATTTGTTTGCAAAATATCTATCTTATTATTCGCATCTCTGAAAGCAGTATCCAATCCGGCAACTTTTCTATTTTCAAAGCATCTTATATCATATTCATTCTTCACAGAATGAATTTTATCTTGTGTAATCTCAATAGCTTTCATAACCAAATTTGCAATTAGTTGTGAAAACAAATCTCTATTTTCGAAAGAGTATTCTATAACGATTTTACTCTTTAGATCTATTGGAATTTGATCAATGTCCTTTGATATTGATATTATTTCTTTACCTTTTGCTTGAGCGTAACCTACTTCATAAAGAACATTAGGATTATTTCCTGTTATGTCCGCTATACAGAAATGCGATTCTTCAATATTTTTATGAACACCTTCAATCAAGTGAAATGATTTTGGATTTGTATCTGCGCGGTGGAATATCACTTTATTAGAAGAAATTTTCTGTGAAACACTCATAATCGCGTCATAAATTTGATTCCAATTATTTTTTTCATCATCTGAATCTCCAAATGGAATAATAACAAAACAAATGTAATTTTTAGTAATATTTAATTCCTCTGTATTTTTATCTAAAATTACTATAAAGGTTCTTATTTGTTCCTGTTGATGCGCCAGAAGGAACGCTTGCGCGGCCAAATCCGCCTTCTGTAAAAACGTCAACCTCTACCGTGGGATTTCCCCGTGAATCTAAGATTTCTCTTGCATGGATGTGGTCAATAAACAATGAATATCACCTTTTGGACTTTTTTAGATCAGGATATACTTGATAGTTTAAAGAAATAAAAACCCTTCTAGGCAAAACTTCGTTTATTATGAGTCACACTATACTTTTAATATAATGTAAACATAATTTGTTCCATCAATATGGATATTGAAATTGAAGGGGAAAATATATATTTAAAAAATAAAGTTGTCTCTAAATTAGATATCTTTGTAGTAGATTTTATCAATATCCTGAAAAAATACATGGATTATGTCGTTGTCAGCGGATATATTTCTATACTTTTTGGAAGGTCTCGAGGTACCGAAGATATTGATATCCTGATCAATAAGATCGATAGGGATACATTCCTCAATTTTCATAATGAACTTATTGAAAAAAATTACTGGTTCCTAAATGCAGAAAATCCGAATGAACTTTTTGGAATGCTTGAAGACGAACTTGCAATTCGTGTCGCAGTAAAAGATAATGTTATCCCGAATATAGAAATCAAGTTTGTCAAGAGCCAGCTTGATAGGATTTCCCTGAAAGAACACAAGGTAGCTCAATTGGACAAGTATGGTATCAATATATCACCAATTGAACTTCAAATTGCATTTAAACTATATCTGGGAAGCGATAAGGACATTGAGGATGCAGCATATTTATATGAGATATTCTCTGCATATCTTTCTAAATTTAAAATTAAATATTTTATGGATATTCTGGGAGTAAAAAGAGGTGATTATGGATTCGAAATTTGACAGGGAACAAAATCTCAAGGAGAAATTAAATTTTATTCGTTTTTATGCTAAATGGGTCAAAACCGTTCCCAATGAGATATGGAGTAAGCAGCAGGCTGAGTTCATTGACAGCCTTTTTGATAATGCGAAGAATTTTTCATTAACACCTGAAAAATACCTTAAGACCATCAGGAAATAGCGACCCTTTACATAGCTTCTTCAGCCCTAACAGTTTCAGCCACAGGCGCCGCTCTCAGAGGATTCTCCTCTATCACTGGCCTTTCTTTCCTGTAATCTTTCAATCTCCTGATTATCACTTCTGCCAGGAATAACACAAGCGCAGCAAGAAGATATGGTTCTTTTTCACTCTTTGGCTCATTCACAGTACGCACAGCTTTTTCCTTGATATCCAGAAACATGAGCCCCTGGACTTCATCTTCGTTATACACACGCCCTCCATTTGATACAATGACATCATTCAATTTATCATTAAACCCGATCTCCCTGTATTCAAGAGGATAATTTACAGCAATCCCATATCCTGAAATGTCATGGAAATCCCCTGTCTCAAGATTGATCGTGGTTTCGTATGTGGTCGGCCCTGTCCTTGAAAGATCAAGAGGTGCACCGTCAAGTTCCACGACCGGAGGTTGCTTATCTGATGTGACAATGACCCTCCCGGACGTTCCCGCCCAGATATCCTCTGCCTGAATCACATCTCCTTCTGTCGGGCGTGGGTCCCCGATCGCCCAGTTTATCATTGATGAGATAAGGCGCGAGTTCTCACCGCTATAAACCTCGCTTGCCCAGAGAGTCTCCGCACCACCGTTATCTGTTGTGAAGGAAACGACCCGGCCAAGACCGAAGCCCCACGTTGTAAGGATGGGCTTTCCTCGTGAAGTTGTTACAAGGCGGTCTGCGCCCAGTTTTGGGGTTACATCATTGTATCCTGTTATCGAGGCTGAAATATTGATGTATTTTGTTATGAAATGATTTGCGTCTAATATCGTGAGGGGATATTCGTAAGTTACGGAGGGAGTTTCAGCAGGTGTCGGGGTGGCGGACGGGGCTTCACCTATTAAGGTGCTTGCCCGTTCATCGGGATATAAGAGTATTACATTAGTGCTGGCTGCTTTTGCCAATATGTCATAATTATCGTTAGGTATCTTTGCATTTGCAGGCAAGAGAATTTGAATGAATTGTATTTTTGTTTCTTTAGCTGTTAAATCCAATACTGTATTTTTGGTTTCAGTAAGACCCTTAGGATCTATTAACCCATCAGATATGACTATTATCTCTTTTGTACCAGTTACCGAATTTAATAATTCATCAGCAGCGTGGAGTCCTTTATCAAGGTCTGTTGGGTTCTCCCCACCCCTTGTTCCGGGTCCGATCTCCCTTACGAAACTCTCAAGCTCTGCTTTATTTGCTTCAGAGCTCATCGGCAATATAGCGGTTTGTTTTGTTACACCGCTGAATGCCACCACACCGACACGACTATCCTGTCCAATGCCCCTGATGATGCTTATGGCATTAGCATCAATAAGACTGATTGGTGAAGGTGACCCTATTCCTGTGCTTCCTGATGAATCAATCAGGATAATAACATTTCTTCCACCTTTAAATTCTCCTGCTCTTGATATTATAGGCAGTAAAGCTTCAACCGGGGAATTATTGTAAGCACCTTTGTCATACGACGATTGTCCACCAACAACCACAAGCCCGCCGCCATTTCCCACATAATTCCGTAAGTTTTCGGCAGATAACTCGGTCGCTACCTTATTATCTATTATCACAGTTTTATATGGTGAAAGATCTGATGGCAGAGAACTCACTGTAACAACGTCATATAGACTATTAATAATTGTATAAAGAGGCGATGCCGTATCGCTCGTTACTGCCAGCAACTTTGGTTTTGGCACAACGAATACGGATTTATAAAATATATTGTTTAACTGGAACCTGTCCTCCCCGTTTGGCGTAATCGTTGCTTTCATTTTGTGCGAACCAAGACTTGTAAATGCACCTGTGACAGGAATTACCTTTTCTCGTTCATTCTGCGAAAATGTTTCGCTCATTACTGATTTTCCATCTATTTCCACATCAAGCTTGTAGACTATATAGCTTCCTGCCTGTCTTACAACAACATTGAACACATTCTCATTCCCGATAATGATGTTCTTGGCGCTTGCTATCTCGACACTTGCATCATTATGGATCGGTTTTTGTTTCACTGCAAACACTTTTGTCCCTGTCTGGGAAACAAAAGAGATGGCATCGAAAAGGTCCTTTCCGTAATTGGCGTTCCCGTCAGTTACAAGTAATAAATTATTATTTTCTGAGGCTCCTATCACCTCATCGCCTATGGGTGATTTGATACCTGCGAATTCCCTGAATTTCGTGGGTGTTCTGGGCTGTAACGCATCAAATATCTTTTTTCCGGTATCTTTATTGAACAGGTCCATGCTGAAAGTGTTATCTGAAATCACGGTTATTCTTGGAGCATCATCACGCACTGTGGTTATGCCTAGCGAGTAAGGCGAGGCAAGGGCAATAATCAGGAGGCTCAGGATGATGACCCGTGAAAATATGATCCATTTCGAAACACCTTTCCGTATATAATACAACCCTACAAGGATCAGGGGGCTGATAAGTAAAAGGACATAAGGATTCTCAAACTGGGGTATCGTGAAAGCCATTACAATTCACCCCTCCAGCGCAGGTAATACAATTCAAGAAATACAAGGAACATGGCAGCCATTATGAAATAAATATCAAGATTCTTTTGTTTTCGGATAGTTTCAGGTGAATAGACGACTTGTTGTGAAGTTGAAACATTTGATTCCTCGGCAGCAAGCCCGCTGCTGACAAGGTTTGATTCCCGTTCATCATAAAGGTTCACAGCCACGTTCTTTCCGGGCACGTCATAAATACCAACCTCATCAAGCAGCAGCGTATCTGTTGTCACCTTATCGGTGGGTGTATCCACTTTCACCGATGCCGGGAATTTTATCAACATCCCTGTTTTTGCATTATATTCGGTCACATCAAGGCTCCCCTTTATCCATTCAAGCATCTGTTTCCAGAAAAGCGGATAATCGGGAAGCGTGTGTAGATCATTCCACACCTGTTCATTTAGCGGATCATAAATATTATCCCCCCGCGGGTCAGCAAGGCCGGAATAGATAACTGTTCCTTTTCCGAATTTCCAGTAAGCAAGAATAGCTGATTTTTCTTTATCCCCGCTTTCAACAAGACCCACCGCATTATCTTTCAGATGCGCCTTGAAATATTTATTGACATCTGTTTTCTTAATATCAATACCATCTGTTATGGTTGTCTGGCGGGCGATATTCAGAGATGTCTTATTTCCAAGTGTTCCCAGTTCAACTGGCAGGAGATCCATATCTGTAAGACCCGGAGATGCGATTATTACAGCCGTCCCTCCGCTGCTCACATAGTCTTCGAGTTTTTTAACCGCGTCCTGGGGCAGGGGAGCGCTCACTACAACGATATTGCCCGACATTGAAGGTATGCTTTTCGGGTCTGCTTTTGTGACTTTTGTATTGGGAATAAGACCAAGGGCAACAATTGAAGGCGATTTTGGATTATCCGTAATATAAAGGACATCACGCTGCATCGAGGGCGGTATATAAACGAAAGCGTTGTTATCAACAGCAAGAGCGTCATTGGAATCTATTGATATCTTCGTAATTCCCGGATTAAGGGAGATGTCACTGATGCTGAAATATTCACTTGACATGCCTTTGACATTGATCGTATCCTTAACTGCGTTCTTATCATTTATCGTAACATCGATATTTACATCCCGTGCATCGTTATTGAAGTTCTTAATAACTACTTTGTAATCCCCTCCGGATTCAAACCAGCCATCAACGATACCAATATTGTCAGTCCTCCCGCTTACGGTGATAAAATCAACTTTGATGCCGCTTGCTTCTGCGACTTTCTTTGCTATTGCGGGACTGTCACCGTCCCAGCTTATGAAATCCGATACTACAACGATCCTTCCGCCTTCAGGAAGCATTCTTCGCCCCAGGAGGATAGCACTTGACAGGTCAACACTTGTAGCTTTTGCCTTAAGTTTTGATAACGCATCCGTAGCACTGCTTGCAGGAGCTTCTTTCATTACCATTAAGGGAATAGTTTGGGCAAGAATGATGGTATTTTTGGCGCTTAAGAACTTATTTGCTTCAGCCACTGCTTTTGTGAATCTTCCGTCTGCCTGCATACTTCCTGAGGCGTCAAGGATAATGACAGTTGAACCCCCGCCTGCTTCCTCATTTGCCATAATGAAAGGCGCAGCTATTGCAAGTGAAATGATAATAAGCGCAAGGAGCTGGATGAGAAATAGCGGGTCTTTCAGGAATTTCCTGAAAATATTGAGGCGTTTTTTCTTTTCAATGTCAAGAAGGAACATGACCGAAGGGATCTTTATTTTTTTTGCCCTTGGCCTGAGAAGATAAATTATGATAAGCGGAATAATTGACAAAAGGGCATAAAGTCCAGCCTCATTGGCGAATTGCATCGGATTTGCGTAGAATGAATCAAGGAAAGCCATTTTGTACCTCTAATATGCAGTAAAAAATTTTTCTCCATTAAAGTGAATCATGTGGTCTGGATTATTTTCTATCCATACTTCGGTTTCCCAGGCAATGTTATCAATGTGTCTCTTAAATTCACGAAAATCCGGGAATGCACTGACGTATATCCTTATAGCATTACAATCAGTTAATGTGTCTTCAAGTTCCTGTTGACGTTTAGGGGATAATGGACCGTGTGCTGTAACAGCTTCTATCAGGAAAAGATGATTTTTTTGCTTGTCGTAAAGGATAATATCCGGTAATTTATCATGTTTAGTTATTGGAATTTTTAAGTCTTTTAGTAGATTTTCGTCTATATATAGAAATTCATTATGTTTCCCAGGTGAAAAATTAACTGAGGTTCCATCAGGCAAATCCAGTGGTATCCGATACTTATTATTGCGTTTTTCATATTTTTCGATCAGTTTGCCCTTACTTTTTACAAAGTCCTGCAAAAAATCATCCCAATCTATAGTATCATATTTTTTAACCAAATCAAATGCATCATCAGCAATCATATAAACTGTTTTTGGACTATTTGTTGGTCTGAACGGATTATCAGGATTTCTAACAATTATCCCGGCTTGCTCAAACTGATGAAGTGTTTGGCGTCGTATTGTTTCGCGAGTATTTTCAGCATATTGCTTTTCATATTGTTCCTGTATAAAAATAATAATATCATGAATTCTAATCATTCGCTTTTTGGATTCTGACCATAACATGTCTTTATTTAATTCTAATAAAGCAAGTAATGTCAACGCCGATCTTTCATTTTGTTGAGCTTTAGGTAATCCAATGGCTCTTAATATTTCGATAGCTTCTTCAATTTTACTCATGCTCACCTGTTTTATGTTCCAAATTAATCCCCAATATTTCGGCGACAATATTATCCAAATCAACTTCATTCAGGGAAGATTTGGATTCGTAAACGAACTTCCCGATATCTCTAATATGTTCAATATCCGGAAAAGGCAAACATCTGATTTCTGTAGCATTTACCTGGGTATTCCCATTGAGTGATCTGAAGAAATTGTCCACAAAGGTTGTATTTAATATTGAAGCAATACCAAAAGCTTCATAGATTGACAGATTTGCATTTGGTTTATGAATATAATTTACATGGTTCTCGATTCCTACATTCTTATAGGGAAATTCAGATTCCAACAATACCGATGCATACAACCTGCGTTTTTGCTCTTTTGAAGTGAAACGCTTCACGAGGACATAATTCTTGACAGGTAATAGAAGTGTTTTTGTTTCATTGCACACCTGGATTGCCGATGCTTTTTTTATTTTGTTAAGGGGCCATACAACATTCATTTCTTGCATATTATGCATCCACAAAAGTGGAACTGATTTCGGATTATCTGTCAGCTCAGGCAGTAAAAATTCTTCAGCACGGAAAGATACTACTGGGCCGGTGGAGATTTCTAAACCCAATTTTTCAAAAGTGCATGGCCACGAATCAACTATGTGAAGTATATCAAGATCATATGATGAGGTGGGTATTCTTATAAAGATGTCACCATTCTTATGAAATATTACATCTTCAGATTGAACCTCAACCTTGCTTATTTTGTCAAAATGCTTATTTCTACTTTCACTTATTATTACATTTTGATGCTTGTTTGTTTTTTTTGCCTTTATGATAATATTTTCTTGAAGGACTGCATCATGGTCAAAAATTTCATTTCTTGACTCAAAAAGATGGATATTTGATATCTGGACATTTTTTAAAAACCATTGTCTAAATTTTTTATAATATAAACCTGAACAAAAGCTCCTGGGAGTTATAAATACCATTTCTCCTTCAGGTTTTATCATGCTTGCAGACAATGCCATAAAAAGAGAATATATATTGGGCTGACCGGAAATTAATCCCATCATCACAGTAGATTGAAGTGAATCTGCGTTTAATTTATAATAGGGAGGATTAGATATTATAAAATCATACAGTATCGGCTTCATGTCCATCCACATTAAATCCGATTTAGTAAAATAATTTTTATTACATAAAATATAATCTTTTTCGTAAATATTGTACTCAACTTTATGTCCCCTATTCTCTAATTCTGCTTTGCAAGATTCAAGAACCTTTTTCAAAAATGGTAAAATGTTGTGATCAGTTTCATAAACATCTATTGTTAAACGTACAATATTTTCATTTTTTAATAATCGTTCACAAAAAGCAGCAGTTAAAATTCCTGTGCCTGCTCCTGGATCCAGAAGACGAAGTGTATCATTATTTATCTCAAAAAGGCTGGCCATGAATCTGCTTACCTGTTCCGGTGTGAAAATTTGTCCTTTTAGCTTCCTGATATCAATATTATACGATCGAGAGTACAGTTCTGAAAGCCTCTGAGCATATTCGACTAAAGCTTCTTGTTTACCCTTTTCAGGAAGTTTCATAAGTAATTCTAATTTCATATCTTTTTCCTTCCTATTTATGCCCCGCTTCTCTACTGTTCACAACTTCAAATATTGAATCAAAGACAGGTTTATCAGTAGTGACAGTATGAAAATCAGCCCCTACAGATATACAGGTTTCTTTTATTTTCGCGATATGGTCATTCAGCCTCATCTGGTATTCGGCGCGAAGCCTGGGGCTTGTATATATATCCATTTTTGCATCGGTCTCAAGGTCGATCAATTTTGCTTCTCCGCCAAGGTCAAGGCTTTTCTCCAGCGGGTCAAGCACCTGGATAAGCACAAGTTCATTATCTCCGAGCCTGAATATTGAATTCCTGACAGCTTCTATATCTGTCATAAAATCAGAAATTATAAAGACAAGAGACCTTGATCTTATAACGCTTGCATATTTTTCCATGCAATAATCAAAACGTGTTTTTCCAAGAAGCTGGGTGCTGTTAAGAAGGTCAATTGTAAGGGAAAGATATTTTCTGCCCCGTTTGGGTTTTGTGATATTTATCTCTTCACCAAACGTTGCAACCGCGAATTTCTCATTATCCTTGGTAACAAGATATGCAAATCCAAGCGCCATCATAGCAGCATATTCGAATTTGTTGCGAAAATCCATGCTCTTGCTGGTATCAAGCAGTATGTGTGTTGTTAAGCTTTTTTCTTCCTCGAATTCTTTTACATAAAGTTTTTCAGTTCGCCCGTAAACTTTCCAGTCTATGGTCTTGAAATCGTCTCCCTGCGTATATTCACGATAGCTGACAGGTTCCATTCCCCTGCCTTTGAGTATAGAGCGCCTGCTTCCGCTGTATGCAGTGGATACGCGTTTACGCACCATGAATGAGAAGCGATCAAGCTCCTTGAAAAAAGTAGTGTCAATCATTTATTTCACTTTTTGTACACAAGCATTTATCTATTATTTTTCTATTTCACGTTTTTAAGAATATCCGAAATGACCTGATCCGTCGTCATCCCTTTGCGTTCTGACTCAAATGTCAATATGACACGGTGGCGAAGCACCGGATATGCCATTACATCGATATCTTCCTTGCTGACATAATTCCTGCCTTTCATAAGCGCCCGCGCTTTTGCTGCAAGTATTATACCGATAGAAGCCCTTGGCGATGCGCCGTATTCAATATGCTCGCTCTTTCCCCTCGTAGCTTCAACGATCTTGATAGCCCTGACCTTGATATCTTCTGCTATGGGAACGTCCCGGGTGAGCTTCTGGAGTTCAAGGACTTCGGTTTTTGAGACTACGCTCTTTACGGAGGGAACAATATTTTTAGTGTACCTGTTAACGATCTCGTTCTCATCTTCAAATGTAGGATAGTCCATTAAGATCTTAAGGAGGAATCGGTCAAGCTGCGCCTCAGGGAGTGGATATGTACCTTCCATCTCGATGGGGTTCTGGGTGGCAAGTATAAAGAATGGCTTATCAAGCATGTAGGTCTTGTTACCTACTGTTACCTGTTTTTCCTGCATTGCTTCAAGCAGGGCGCTCTGGGTCTTTGGCGATGCCCTGTTTATCTCATCAGCAAGAACGATATTGGCAAACACTGGCCCTGGTTCAAACCTGTACTGTTTCTTCCCGCCAATATCCTCGATAATATATGTGCCTGTGATATCCGACGGCATAAGGTCAGGCGTGCACTGTATCCTGTTGAACTTCAGGTCAAGCGCTTTTGAAATTGTGCTGATCGTAAGTGTTTTAGCCAGACCCGGGTTACTCTCCACAAGCGCATGGCTGTTGCACAGGATCGCTATCATCATATGTTCAACCGCCTCATGCTGGCCCACGACAACTTTTCCTATTTCATCAAGAAGCTCCTTGAAAATCCGTGTCGAGCTTGCGTACGTCTCATTACTCATGTTTAACCTCGTTCATATTTTACTCCTTTCGACTGCATATTTATTAATAAGCATTTTTTCAGTTTCTGTTTTTTTCATAAGCATACTGTAACCGCCATCAGAAACATTGGAACCAAGGATATCCACGGGGAATGCCGCTGATTTGATGAACTGGTTACTTGTCTGGCTTGTATCCCTCACATCAAAGCCTGTATCCAATCCGGAATATAATGTCAGGTCAATATTCTTTCCTTCAATGGATGCAATTTTTGGCTTTCCGAAAATGTCCCCTGACCCGTTTGATCCAATGGCATCGCTATTCTCAGGGCGTCCAGTGATGTCTATCAGGCCGGTATTATTTTCTTGTCCTGTAAATGTTTTTGTAATATTTGAAAGTGTATTTTCCGGTATCTGATATTCTTGTGGGTTATTTGAAATAAAAACCATGCCTGCAATAAAAATAATCGTTATAATGACTTTTGAGATAATTCTGCTTTTAGCAAGAAGATTTGAAGGTGAAACAACCTTCATGGATTCTGAAACTATAGTTTTTAATGAATCTACTATGACATTGCTCTCATCACGGTTATCGTAGGCTGTCCTGAGTTTTTCATTCAGGTCAGGATACTTATTTTCAATAATTCTAATAACATTTAATTTACTATCTTTTCTATGCAATAAAATTGATAAGAGGACAGCAATGAAAATTGCCAGAACAGGAGGGATGAATTTTATCGGAATAGCTGTCACAGGTGAGAATTTGTTTAGAAAATATTCAAGATTTATAATAATAAAAATTGCATAGAGAATGCTGAATATAGCAATCAGATCCAGGATAAAAAGTATCCGCATCCTGCTAAGAAATCCAGTCCTGGTTTGTTTTAGCTTATCCAGAAATTCGTCCATTCAGTCACCTTCACCCGCATTATTGGTTTTGATTATATTAAGTCTTGGGATAGGTAGGTTTATGTATTTAAAAAGGAATTAAGGCAACCTGAACCAAATACTATTGGTTCAACATTAACCGTAGCAGGTTTGGCCTGCGGCGTATGAATTGAAACAATTCGAATGCAGTAAAGCCTTAAATGGTTTGCATGAGTCGGATCTTAAATGATCTTACGGAGGAAAAGAATGAAAAATAATTACAAGACAAATGGAAGATTGCTAGACCTTATTTCAGGTCTTAAAGAACAATCCAGGAACAAACAGGTTCCACTATGGCGTGATATTGCGATAAGACTTGAGCGCCCCACAAGAGAAGCTACTGAAGTCAATCTCAGCAGGATAAACAGGTACACAAAAGAAAAAGACCTGATACTCGTACCTGGCAAAGTCCTGGGCGCTGGTGAATTGAATCATCAGTTAACTGTTGCAGCTGTAAGTTTCAGCGAAGGCGCAAGGAACAAAATTATCGAAGCAGGTGGTTCATGCCTATCAATAGAAGAACTGATGAACAAAAACCCGGAAGGCTCCAGGGTAAGAATAATCGGGTGATAACATGACAGTAATAGATGCAAATAATCTTATTCTGGGAAGAATGGCAAGTACAGTAGCACAGCGAATATTAAATGGTGAACAGATCAATATCATAAACGCTGAAAAAGCGATCATCTCAGGCAGGAAAGATGCTACATTCGATCGATACCATGCTTATGTAGCTCGTGGTTCACGGGAATTCGGCCCTCGTTTTCCAAGAAGGCCAGACCAGATAGTGGCAAGAACGATCAGGGGTATGATCCCGCATACAAAAACCTCTGGAAGAGATGCTTATAACTTATTAAAGGTTTATGTCGGCGTTCCGGCTGAACTTAGTAAAGAACAAGCGATCACCATAGATGATGCAAGTATTACACGTCTATCCACCAGTAATTATACTGTGCTTGGTGACTTGAGCAAGAGATTAGGATCAAAATTTTAGGTGTTATATATGAAAATCGTTAATTCATCAGGAAAAAGGAAAACCGCAATTGCCCGGGCAACCATAAGGGAAGGAAAGGGGCGCGTAAGAGTAAACAAGCAACCTATAGAAATACTCGAACCAGCATTGATCCGTTTCAAGATGTCAGAACCTCTTGATTTTGCAAGTAATGTCATCCCTACCGTCGATATTGATGTAAATGTCCATGGCGGCGGCATATTTGGCCAGGCAGGCGCTGTTCGTACAGCTATCGCAAGAGGTCTTGTGGAATGGACAAATGACACAGCACTCAGAGATGCGCTGGCAACTTATGACAGGAGTCTACTCGTGAACGACACCCGTTACAAACTGCCAAAGAAATTCGGCGGTCGCGGAGCCAGAAAGAGAAGACAGAAATCATACAGGTGAAACATGATACCGGTACGATGCTTTTCATGCGGTAAAGTCGTCTCAAGCGTTTGGGATGAATACAAGAAACGATCCCAGACCGAGGACGCAGGTAAAGTTCTCACTGATCTTGGAATTGAACGATACTGCTGCAGGCGAATGCTGCTGACCCATGTAGAGTTGGTGGACCTCCTGGCACCGTACCAGTAAGGAGGGGTTGTAGGGTAGCCTGGTCCATCCTATAGCGTTCGGGACGCTGTGACCTGAGTTCAAATCTCAGCAACCCCATTTCTCAGGACACGGCTATTGAAAAGAACATGAACCACTCCCAGAGGGACTCTGGGAAAAATATGTATAACAATTGAATTCATTGAACATTAAGGTTAAGGTACTAAGGTTATTTTTGAGGTGATTTAGTGAGTGAAATAAAGCTGACGCGATATGAGCGTGCAAGACTTATCGGTGCAAGGGCGCTTCAGATCTCCCTTGGGGCACCGGTTTTGATAGATATTGATAAAGGTGAGCCCATAGATTTAGCTCTGGCAGAATTAGAACAGGGAGTAATCCCTATAACAGTGAAAAGAACAGTAAAAGAATTAAAAAAGGCTTCATAAGGTGTGATTTAAATGGAAGATATCATTGATATAAAACAGGATGTAAAACAGGATACTGGTTATGAATCGATTATTCCGCAGGACGAATATCTGACTGCAGGGATACATATTGGTACCCAGCAAAAAACAAAAGAAATGATGCGCTTTGTATACCGCGTCAGGACTGATGGCTTATATGTACTGGATATACAGGCAACCGACCAAAGAATAAGACTTGCCGCAAAATTACTTGCAAAATATGACCCGCAAAAGATCCTGGTCGTATCTGCAAGACAATATGGTTATTATCCCTCGGAAATGTTCGCAAAGGTAATAGGCGCAAGAGCAGAAATTGGAAGGTTTATCCCGGGTACAATGACAAACCCGAAATTGCATAAATTCATAGAACCTGATATTCTTGTGGTGACAGATCCATCAGGAGATATGCAGGCAGTGAACGAAGCAGTCAATATCGGTATACCGGTCATTGGCCTGTGTGATACCAACAATTCATTAGGTAATGTTGACCTTGTAATTCCAACAAACAATAAAGGGAGGAAAGCGCTGGCTTTGATCTACTGGCTCCTTGCAAAAAAGACCCTTGAGGCAAGAGGAGACACCATAACCCACACAGTAGCGGATTTCGAAGCAGAACTTTAATAAAATATGAGGCCTCCGGCGGTTTCGGGGCAATTTTACCCGCGTAATAAAAACGACCTGGACCTGGAGATCAGCCGATGCTTTGAAGGTGTACCGGCTGGTGAGAAACAGGTTTTGGGAGCCGTTGTTCCTCACGCGGGTTATATTTATTCAGGAAAAACGGCGGCTTACGTATATTCAATGCTGCCAGCGGCTGACACTTTTGTTCTGTTAGGGCCAAATCATACAGGATACGGCTCCCCGGTATCTGTATCAAGTGAAAAATGGAGCACACCCATGGGTGAAGTTGACTCAGACATAGAATTCATAAAGGCATTGCCCAGAAGGATCATTGATACTGACGAAACTGCTCATAAGTACGAGCATTCAATAGAAGTACAGCTTCCTTTTTTGCAGCACAGGTTCAGCGATTTTAAAATAGTTCCTATATGTATGGGGATGCAGGATGAAGAAACAGCTCTTGATGTAGGGATGGAACTTGCCGAAGCTGTTCGCAAGGTGAATAAAAAAATCGTGATAATAGCATCAAGTGATTTCTCCCATTATAAACCGGATAAGGTGGCGCGTGAGGATGATGCTTATTTCATAAGTTCAATTCTTGAAATGGATATTCCTGGTTTTTACAGGAAATTGTATGAGCGCAATGCCTCAGTTTGCGGATATGGCCCAATTGCTGCAATGCTTACGGCCTCAAAGGAACTTGGTGCAAAAAAAGCAACATTGCTCAAGTACAGTACGAGCGGCGATACAACGGGGGATTTTTCGGCCGTTGTCGGGTATGCGGGAATCGTTGTTGAATAATAATGTATATGATATCATCTATTTAATCTTAATTTATCAAAAATGCAGGAGCAGAATGCAATAAACTTACATGAGTTTATTGTAGTTTAAGAACCGTAAGATTTAAGGTATATTAATACTAATCATTACTGAATAACGAGTGGGATTATGAATATGTTTTAAATTAAAGAATAGGACGTTTCCCATGGTGTTGCCATCATGTTATTCTACCTATTCTTTAAGTTATATTCCTACGATGTTATAAATATAAAATGGGAGGAAATATATGAAAAATTATAAAATATCATTAGCAGTGTTAGCATTGTTAATTGTGGGAACATCGATAGCAGGAGCATTTCCTGGGCAAACGGCGGCATGTGATACTCCAGGTTGCCATACGATATCATCTTCGATTATTGTTATAGCAAATGTTACATCAACATTGACTGTAAGTCAAGGTCAGGTTTTTGCTGTGGGCATAGATTACAGCGGAGGACTTTCAACAGGAACAACTGAGGTAAACTGGCCTAATGTCCTTAATAATAGTTTATTCAATGCAACGCCCCGTGTTCCAGTTCCAGCTTCTTCTGATCAATCTGGCACAACATTATCCGTTTTGACAGCGCCAGAAGTACCGGGACTTTATAATGTCAAGGTATATGCCAGTTCAGGAGGTGAAGGTGTCCCTGATGGTACCAACTTCACGGAAGTCAGCGTATCAGTAGAACCGATAGTTCCTCCAGTTTTGGAAACAATAACAGTTTCACCTACAACTGCCACTTTACAAATTGGAGATACCCCTATATTCACTGCAACGGCACAGGATGAAAATGGTGATCCGATGGAAGGTATCAACATAACCTGGACAAGCAGCAATATGACTGTCGGCACTGTATCCCCTGAAAGTGTAATGACAGATGCGAATGGTACTGCAACGACCACATTCACGGCAATTGCAAATGGAACCGCAACGGTAAATGCATCAAGTGACTCTATCTCTGGAAGTGCGGATGTTACAGTAGGAGAAATAGTTGTTCCTCCGGTTTTGACAACAATAACAGTTTCACCGTCAACCGCAATGTTATCAATTGGAGATACCCAGGAATTCACTGCAACGGCAATGGATGAAAATAATATGCCGATGGAAGGGGTCAACATAACCTGGACAAGCAGCAATATGACTGTCGGCAATGTATCCCCTGAAAGTGCAATGACAGATGCGAATGGTAATGCAACGACCACATTCATGGCAATTGCAAATGGAACCTCAATGGTAACTGCATCAAATGACTCTGTCTCTGGAAGTGCGGATGTCACAGTAGGAGAAATAGTTGTTCCAACTTTGACAATAACAGTTTCACCGTCAAACGCAACATTATCAATTGGAGATACCCAGGAATTCACTGCAACGGCAATGGATCAAAGCGGTGCTCCGATGGAAGGAATCAACGTAGAATGGACAAGCAGCGATATGGCTGTCGGTACTGTATCCCCTGAAAGTGCAATGACAGATGCGAATGGTACTGCAACGACCACATTCACGGCAATTGCAGCAGGAACCTCAATGGTAAATGCAACGAATGGATCAGTAGTCGGAAGCGCTGATGTAGTTGTAAGCGAGGAAATAGAAGAAGTAAATCTTATTAAAAATCCTGGTTTTGAATCCGGCAAGCAGAATTGGATATTTTTCACGGACGGAACAGGAAAGTTTAATATAATATCCCCGGGGTTCGAAGGAAACAATGCATCAGAAATTATGTTGGGAAAGATTGGTTCCAACATGCAGCTGTATCAGAAAGAATTAACACTGAAGCCGAATACCCATTATCGGTTAAGTTTCGCTGCTAAATCATCGAGAGGACATGATGTAAGGGTAGTGCTATTAAAACACGGTTCACCATATACCAACTATGGTTTAAAACAAAATTTCAACCTTACCAAGGATTGGCAGACTTTTACGACCGAATTTGACACGAAAGGTTTCGCTGGCACGGTTGATGATGGACGTCTGATGTTCTACCTTACACCGTATGCAAAGGCTGGAGATAAATACTTCTTCGATTCCATAAAGTTGGAGGAGGTTCAATAAAAAAAATCAATATAGTACTGGATTTTTCTCCAGTACTTTCTTTTTTAATTTGCGTCAATTTTTGCCGATAACATTACGTTATATTATACATATTACAGTACTGAGCCGGAGAAAAACGTACCATGGAACTTTCATTTATTTTCATAATTGCAGTTGCTGTTGCTCTTTTCATGGGACTTAATATCGGTGGCAATAATGCTGCCGCATCAATGGGTGCTGCATACGGGGCAAAAGTCAGGACAAAATACCAGGCTGTATTACTTATTGGAGTATTTTCTGTAATTGGTGCAGTAATAGATGGCGGGGCGGTTATCAAGACCCTTGGAACAGGGATTCTTCCGGCGGGAACAATCGTTCTGGAAGGCGCTATTATTGCAGTAGCTGCATCCGGAATTACTGTTTTTCTTGCCAATATGCTAAGAGTTCCAATATCTACAAGCCAGGCAGCAGTCGGGTCTGTTGTCGGGATCGGGTTCTTCTATGGAGCCTCAAAAATAAATGCAACTTTTATCGGTTATATCATAAGCTGGTGGATCATCACTCCAATTCTGGCATGGTTGCTCGCTTATTTAATGGGGAAATATCTTTATACGCACATCCTTATCTGGCTGGCAGACCACCATGAATCTGATGCTTCGATAAGGAAATCCCTCAATATTCTTTTGACTATTTCAGGTTGTTATGTAGCATATTCCGCAGGCGCCAATAATGCTGCAAATGCAGTCGGTCCTTTTGTGGGAGCAGGGATCATAGGATCCATTCCCGGAGCTATTTTCGCAGGTCTTGCAATCGGCCTTGGCGCATTGCTTATGGGAGGGAGAGTGCTTGATACGGTTGGGAAAGAGATCACCGAACTGTGCGTAATAAGAGCTACATTCGTGGAATTCACATCAGCTTTCATAGTTCATATAGCATCCATAAAAGGGATACCGGTTTCATTAGGTGAAATCGTTGCCGCAGGAATAATCGGGATTGGATGCGCTAATAGTGGGATGCATGTTGTAAAAGGTGATGTTGTTAAGAAAATATTGATCGCATGGGTAGTTTCTCCTCTTCTTGCAGGAGTAATTGCATTCGGATTAATGAATTTTATATAGTAAATTCTCAAGCAGCTCAAACCTGCTTATCGCAAGATCTTTGCTTGCGATCCGCCTGATTATCACACGCCCCGTATCGAAAATTATTATTTTTTCAACAGGTGGGTTCGTAAGTATTATCATTTCGTTACCAGGGGTAACCTGCACGCTGTCAAAAAGTTTTTTAAGTTCTTCGATCGCAGGCGGTGTAATTTTTATAGCACCAAGCTCAGCTTCGCCACTGAAAAGGTCTTCATCGCCTTTCGTGAAACATGGGTCGATCGTGATTATCTTCATTAATTCCTCATGATTTCTTCGACCTTATCCATGATCTCTATCGCTATCTGGCGCTTTGTACCTGAAACAGGTTTGACAGAGCCATCGATCAAATAAACATTATTTTCTTCTGTTCCCATACCCCCGGAGGATACATCGTTTGCGACAACCATGCTTAGATTTGATGAATCCATCGACTTCCTGGCGCGCTTGATAAGCTCTTCTTCCAATATGCCGGTTTCTGCTTTAAATCCTATTATTTTCAACTCGGGACATTTTAAGCGCGCTTCTTTTATAAGTTTAGGCGCTGGTTTCAATGTCAGGGTGAGCTCTTTTGCGGACTTTATTTTATCCTTTGAAGGCGTTACTGTGAAATCAGAGATTGCAGCAGCACTTATCAGCAAATCATATCCTTTACCAAGCTCTTTGAGTACAGCATCCGTCATATCTTGTGCGCTTTCTGCATAGAACTCGCAAATCCCCTGTATCCCCATGCAAGGCCGGTGAACAAGAGTGACATCGGCGCCTCTCCTGAATGCTTCAAGGGCTATTTCGATGCCTGTTTTCCCGGAGGCGCGGTTTGTCAAAATCCGGATCGGATCAATGATCTCCGCTGTTGCGCCTCCTGTGATAATTATCCTCTTGCCTGAAAGTGTCTTTTTTCCGGCAGCCCTTTCAACCCTGAGTACTATTTCTTCATTATCCGCTATTTTTGCAGCGCCTTCCTCTGTTACGGGATTAACAAACTCAACACCGAGTTCCGTAAGTTTTCCAATATTTTCAATAACTATAGGATGATTATACATGGATTCATGCA
Organism: Candidatus Methanoperedens sp.; assembly: GCA_049301735.1. GTDB lineage: Archaea > Halobacteriota > Methanosarcinia > Methanosarcinales > Methanoperedenaceae > Methanoperedens. The sequence goes on along the minus strand of JBAQLI010000010.1, from coordinate 2,264 downwards.
TGGCAGGAACAATGATGATCGGGATACCGGAACCAAAAGCTGTTGTTGCAAAGGTCGTGACAGATGTGTCATCTATCCCATGTGCGATCTTTCCAATGGTATTCGCTGTGCATGGAGCGATCAAAAGCAAAGATGCCCTGCCGCCAATGCCGCAAAAATTTACATGCTCTACATCTCCTGTTATTTCAGTTATAACAGGATTACCTGTAGCGTAGCGCATTGCTTCAGGATGTATGATCTTCCGGGCAGCGTCAGTCATTACGGCATGAACATCAGCGCCATGCCTTCGTAGTTCCCTTGCAAGCTCCACACACCGAACTGCGGCTATGCTGCCAGTGATCCCAAGAACGATGGTCTTTTCTTCAAGAGATTTTGAAGTCTGTATTATCTGGGTTCCCATCACTTTCTGATATATTGTATAAATGCTTATAATTTGCTTTCGTGCGATAAAGATTTTCTAAATTGAATGCAAAATCTTATTAGCAATACAATCTTATCAGGCGCAATGAAGGGCTCGTGGTCTAGCCGGTTATGACGTCGCTCTCACACAGCGGAGGTCCTGAGTTCGAATCTCAGCGGGCCCATACAAAGTTCGGGGTTATATACAGAAGCACCAAGATGACCGCATTGTAAATTCATTTTAATAGTAACGCGTGGTTACCAATGCATACTCAAAACCGAAAGTTTCTCTTCATACTGTTCAAACGTTTTTATATCTATTTATTCTTTCTTCTATGGAGTAACAGAACCATCATACCTATTACAGCTGCAATAGTAAAGACAAGCTTAGGGAATTCCGGATTAGCTGTGGGTCCTTCTGTTGCGATAGTTACCGATCCAGTTGGTGTTGATGTTGAAGTTACTGTTGCAGCAGGTGTCACAGTCGATGTTGTCACTGTTGCAGCAGGTGCCACAGTCGATATTGTCACTGTTGCAGTAGGTGTTATAGTCGATGATCTCGCTGCTGAAGTGATTACTCCTGGGGTAATTACATTTACAGTGTTCTCTCCTGTCACACTTGCAATTATCTCGCTTGCATTGGTGATACTGCCATAGATGCTATAGGTTCCCGGGGTCGCATTTGAGGGAATATCCAATCTGTAATCAACTGTCTTAGTCATTCCAGCATCTATTTTGAACCATACCCATTCATTAGTACTATCCTTAAAAGCATTTGCATCATCTGAAACCCTTACTAGCGTCCAACCGGAAGGCGGGGTTTCCATCAGTGATAGCCCATGGTCTAGATTGCTAGTTATTGCGACAGTCACATTTGTTGAGCCACCTGCATTTAGGTTCTTATGCTCGATACTCCTTGAAGCAGAAGCTAAAGGTTCTGCTGATGTGGTAGAAATCAGAAGAAGCATTCCCACAAACACTATACTTATATATTTCTTCATATTTTATTGACCTCCATATATCTATATTTTAATGTTTAATCTATTTTCAATAACCTTTCAATTTGGCAAAATTTTACTGCATGCTAGACTAGATGCAGGATTAGCATAGTCGCCATACTCGAACTGTAAAAAGTAAAAAGTATCCCACCACTTAGGTGGCAGGATTAGCCTTGAATTTTTTCCTGATCGTTTATGCTCAACTTGTAAGCCATTCATCAATCAAGGCAAGCAGCTGCTGCGTTGTTATAGGGAGCTCAAACCCAGCGGGCTCTCTGCTGCTTACCCAATCACCTATGGCTGTTAACACATCCGCAGTCTCTACTACATTGGGATCACTGCCAAGTCTGCCGTAATACGCTGTAATATCAAGAGTGATGGTTTTATCTCCTTGTACAACTGCTACCACTTCACTTGATGTAATTACTGTTCCGTTAATGTGATATGTTCCAATAGTAGCATTGCTTGGGGCAGTCAGTCTATAGACAACTGTTTTGTTAACTCCTGGCGTCACACTGAACCATATCCATTCATTGGTGCTATTCTTGAAAGCATCTGCATCGTCAGAAATTTTTGTCAAATTCCATCCCGCCGGGATAATTTCCTGAAGGGATAATGCTTGGCTTGTAGAACTGCTGATATTAACAGTAACATTGGTTGATTCACCTAAGCGTAGAGATTCTTTCTCGATTGTACGTACAGCAACGGTAACATTCGTTGGTGATGGTGCCACGGACAAGTTATTGCCGAAGTCTATACCTGTTATACTTTCATTGCCTGTGATGGTTACATTATAAGTTCCATTCATTGGGAATGTCTGTATCCAATCCGTCTTAAGAACCTCTGCCACAGTATAATTGCCAGGTG
>JBAQLI010000009.1:0-6541 GCA_049301735.1 Candidatus Methanoperedens sp. | reverse complement strand
CGAGTTTAATACTCAAGGACACATTGGTCTGCTCTGCTTATACCAGATATATTAATAAAACAGGGCAACCAATATTAATTTTTTCATGTTCATTTATGAACCGCAGTTCATAGCTGACTCTGTGGTTGATGATCTTTAATATTAGCTATTGATTAGACAAAATTAAGACGTTCAAGGAAATTCTGAGGAAATATTCGGCAAATATTATTTGCAGCTGCAATTTCTCAACAGGCTGCATTCGGATACTTTGCTTCCAGTTTTTTCCGGGTTCTCATTATTTATGTGTTCCCTGACCACTATTTCTGCTACTTCCCGCGCATGTTCTTTGAGTTCTTCCTCCGGGAATTCATCTATTCCGAAAGCATCGTTGTCAGTGTCATAAAGCATATCGGCCTGGACTATTACAGGAATAAGACCGGGCAAGACACCTTCCATCATCCTTGAGGAACAGGAAATAAAACAACCCTCAATGGCAATTACTTTATCAGCACGCTTCACCAGGTTTCTCTGTCCCGTATCCTTTGTGAAGGCGCTGCCAAGGCAAATGCGGACCGTGTTTCCCCGCGCGAGCTTATGCGCAATCAGGTTTGCGGCTATTCTTGCTATCTCGCCCCTGGCGCATGCTCCCTCACATGCCATGACCGCTATCTTTGGCGGGTCTGTCGAGTGTTTTTGTGCATAATCCTCGCATGCAGGGCAGGATTTTTCGACTTTTTCGATCTTTATTGTTTCATAATTCATGTTTTGCACCTCTTATGTTGAAACTATTTCATGAGAATATAAAGTATAAATCCAGATATCAAGATATATTGAAATTAAGAAAGAGTTTCAATTTGTGTTGGTAAATGCCCTAATGTGCAACACTTATATTCATTATATTGAAAATTATATAAATGTCAAACTAAGTTTTTGTTATTATTGCGATAGGCTATAATTTGTAATTTAAGCAACTCCATACCTTGAGCAATATTTTTACTACTATCTATTAGTTGTTCATTCATTTGATCAGTGTTACCATCAAAAATATTTGCCCATTTTATTAAATTAGCGTTTATTGAATCAATTATAGAAAGTTGAGATGCAATTAATTCATAGATATTATTTGGTATATTAATATATCGTGAAATTATTAAAAATTCGATTGTTCTTGAACTAAGATAAACAAAAGGATGGCTTCCTCGACTTTGTATGTCACTGTTTTTCAAATTATTTTCAGCCGTTTTAATAATCGTTTTTATTTTTTTTAAATTCGTATCACATTCATATAGAACTGCATCTAATCGTCGGTTTGTTTCTTCTCTAAGGAAAGTCTCAAACAATGTTCCTCGACCAGTTATACTCTCCAATACCTTGCTATCTTGTTTATCAGGATATAATAAACAATCATTGATTGCTTTTTTAAATTGTGTAGTAAAAAACTTCATCGTCTTTATATGGTCATTTGGATAATAGAATAGAGTACCTTTGCCAATAATATCGAATGGAAGAATGGTTCCATATTCTGCTATGGTAATTGTTCCATGTTTAAAACTCTGGCGAACCCCTAATTCCCAAAAGACATTAGCATTCTTATCCGTGATGTCTGCAACCACTATTGGAGAAACAACGAGGTCGGTGATGATTTGCTTCACAACATCTCCACGCTCTGCCTCTGAGCGATAGGCTATGACTTTTGAATTCTCTTCAATAAGGGGCTTCAAGAAGGAATCATACTGTTCATCCCAATATTCCTTCGTATGTTCAAGTGTCGTCTGACTAAACGGCATTATCACGAAGCAAGTTATTTTATTTTCTGACACTGAATTTACCTCTTTTCCTTTTTTTAAATATGCATCCATCATTAAGCTGAAAAAGGGCACGCATGGATGCAATTATAAGGTTAGGATTTTTCCATTAATTCAGGTTTATCCTCTGCTACTTTTTCTATAAGTTTTATCTCACCAAAAATTTCCTCATACTTCTTAAGAAGTTTTCCGAGCCATTCATATGTCCTATATGCTTGTTGTGGCGTTAGCTTTACTTGTACTTCATCCACCAACTCTACTCCCCTATTATCTACATTGCTTAAACCTATCGTAGAATCAAATCTCTCACTTTGAATCACATAAACGAAATAACCTTCCTTTATACCACCAATAATTCTATCTTGAATTATTTCCCTGAACTCATCTGACCGTACCGGTTTTATGTTTTGTTGCTCTTGTATAAGTTTAATTTTCTTATCAACCATTTTTTGACCTCATTAAACAACAATAAGTAGTTGTTGTGTACTCTCTGACCCAAGAACATATATGATTGGCGAACTTGCTGAAAATTCCATGTTTAAAATATTATTCGGTGAATAAACATCGACAGGCTCTTCAATTTCAGATTTTATTAATTTATAAAGTTGATTGTATTGTTCTTCTTCAGGTTCTGCTTCCTCTGCCATCGCAAAACTGTGAGCTAAAGCAGCTTTAATCAAATAATTTACTATTTCATTTTCTCTCAATCTAAATTTTTTTATTTTTGCTTTTTCATCTGAAATCTCTACAATTTTATTGAGAATAAGTTCTGGTAATTTCGCATGGATTGTAGTTCTTGATAAATCAGTACATTCACTAATTTCTGTTTGGTTATATTCTTCCCCTGTGTTTTCGGCAAGAAAATCTATAATTGCCAAATTAGATGTATGCCCAAGAAAATCTTGTAAAGTCATATATTCCTCTTGTGCTCAATCATTTTAACACACTTCTGAGCTTTTATCATTTTTAACTACTATATTGTTAACTTAATTGGACATAAACTTTATGTTTAATGCTTTTAATTATGATTCAAATGGTGTGTGAACTTTCTGAAAAAGAATTGAAAATATTATATAAAATATCATATAAAGGAAGATGGTGTGATAAACATATCAGTATAGAGGATTTACTAAGTGGTAATCCAAAACATTTGATCGGTGAATATCGTAAAGCTATTGAAAATTTGATAAGAACTAAATGGTTACGACCATATAAATCACAAGGTAGGAATGATGTTTGTATAGAGAAAAAAAGGAGAAATGAAGTAATAGAGATTTTCAAAGCCCATGGAAAAGAATATAGTTTTATTAGAAATATAGAATTTATTACATAAATATTTGTTTTCTTGTCCGTATTTTTCTTTACTTATTTTACATATCCTCTCATGATACCCCCACATTTTAGCGACGCAGAATGCGGGGTAGTGACGAATATATATTTTTAAGATAATTGCATATTATTTTTAGTAATACGCAAATTTAAGAAAAGGCTACCAGCCCACCCCATGAAAATAATATGTTTAATATTCAAAAAACACCACTTATATAAGAATAATTAATATAGAATAAATGAATATTAGCAAGCTATGGTTAAAATATTACCAGATACGACCAATAGAATTTTATTGCCATTTATATTATTAGTTTTGATTTCTTTACCTGCATCTGGATTCACAAAAGGGGATTCTTTCGATAACTATACTGCTGATATGATTTATAAGGAGTGTAATGGCAAAAATATTATCCTTAAACCCAATATGATTCTGATTAACCAGAAAAACGTAACCCTCTTAGAATGGCCTTATCCCAAAGAGAATATAAAAAGAATCGTACAAATATTTTCACCTATGGACTTTAATACCCATCAGTATGGTGAGGGTCTTTCTGATAATCGTCCAGACGGATTGGGATTGATTAAATGCGAAAACAATAACCTTGACATAATTGGAAGAATTTGGTATTGGAATGGAATCGAAATAATACCCCCACAAAAAACAGAGATTACTAACTTAAATCAAACTGTTGATGAAAAAACATTTATTAAAATCGGGGATATATCCTTCAGTCTTTTAGGTGGGGTATCAGTAATTTCTATATCATTTATCTCAATAACATTGATTGGTGCATTGATTTTAAGGAAAATGGGGTTTGAAATCGTCTATAAGAAGAAATAAACCAATCTAAAATTAAATCAACAACGGCTAAACGGATGACTTCCAAGATAATGAATAATTACAGAAATACCTTAATAAGAAATAGTCTCACCACTCTTATAAAATCCATCAATTATTAGATATGAACTAAGCCTACAGTTTCATTTTCGGCTTTATTCTATATTAGCCAAGGCGCGCTGCGCAAGCGCGGACGCGCTCAGGAAGATCATCAGAAATCCATAACAACTTACGGCATTTTGAACGTAATCGTTTAATATGATGGGTGATGAGCGCCGCACTAAGCACGCCTCCCAATGGGTTCGGGCACTGCCCGAATCCGCCAGCGGGCGGACGGCTTAGTTACTGCGGGAGGTTGAGCGACAGTCCTGTGCCCTCCCGGTGCTCGGAAAGTCACGTTTATGTGATTTCTCACGCTGTCCCTTTTTTCCTGATGAGGATGCGCAAAAAAACTACCCCTTTCGTTCACGCAAAAAGAAATCCGTCGCCTGCTGCCCGCCCTTTCTCAAATGCGGTGCGCCCAACTTGAAGGTTTGCCCTGCGGGAATAAATGAACATGAAAAAAACAACTAACTGAACGAACTGATACGAACTCACGCGCCAGAGTTGGTACGTGTTCGTCTTAGTTCGTTGTTGGTTTATTATCCTAAGATACAATATCAATCATTAGGTTCGTATATAAAAAAGTAAAAGACAAACACACTTATTTGCCCTTTCTTCTCTGGAACAGGAACATTAGACCTATGACAGCTAGGGCAGGCAATGCAATTGTGGGGAACTCAGGAATATCGTTTATCAAAGACCAAGTTCCACCATAACTATTTTCACATTCACTTAGGCTGTTTATAAACTGCGGCATAATACCATGACTATTTTCTGAAACATGATTTCAGAAAAGCGAATATCTTATAACACTACTTTTCTATACACTTCCACTAAATTATCCCACAATCCATCGATATATTTTCCGATTTTTTTTGCTGTGTTGAATTATTCAACACAGCAGATTTTTTACGGCAGTCATCCTCAGGATATTAATTAAAAATATGTGTATAATTTTTATAATACGCACCAACATAGCCATGTAAATGTGCAACACTTTTTTAAGGAGGATACTTCAAGATGATAATTTTATTATTTTTATGAATTTATATCTCTTACAGGAGTAATTCTCATTATGGCCACCGTATTACGGCCTCCGTACATCTCCAGTTTATTTCTACTTCTTTAGTATTTATGTTAACAACATACGCAGGGTTACATGCATATTGTTCAATTGTCGGATTCATATCAATCCACCAGGTGCTTGTGCTTTCATTACATGAATAAGTGTCTTTTAGCGTCCCTTGATCACCTATATTACTATTTTTAGCTATTTCCCTGGCTTCTGAAAGACTCATCTTTTTACCAGTTTCATTGCTAACGCAATATATCTCCGTGGATGTTGTTGGTTGCACAATTGGAGTCTTCTCTATGTATGTTGTTATTTCTACAATAGGAGTTTTCTTCGTAAATGTTGTTGGTTGCACAGTTGGAGTATCATTCGATACTGTCAAAGATTTTTCCTGGACACAACCGCTAATAAAAACAAATCCACTTATCAATAATCCCAATAACATCAACATTCTTAATTTAATAATCATTTTATCCCCTTAAATTTTCAACTACATGCTATTTGAAGTGAACGATTCTATATGTAACGGTCTCAAAAGTAAGGAAAATATTTATCCGAGAACGACTTTCACCCTGTCCATGCAAATACGCAGATGCTGCCCGGCTGATTGTGCTATCAGGACTGATTGGGAAAAAGAACTCAAGGAAGAAAAGGATTTTTTAGATGGAACAAATTTCAAAGAAGCAAGTACGCTATTAAAATTCCTGGGTTCTCCTTTGAGGCTAAAAATTGTGATGATGCTCTTAAACCGGGACCACTGCGTATGTGAAATAATATACCAGTTAGAAGAAAAGCAGAATCTTATATCACATAATCTGGGAATACTCAAAAGAAATAAAATAATAGATTCGTATTATCGTTCCAAACATAAATATTACAAACTTGATGAGAGAGGGCTTAAAATTATAAAATTTATCAAAGAGAATATGATATAAATTGATTGATTTCTTTATTCAATAAGGCGGTAAATAATATGGCAACTGTAGCGGAACATTACGAAGACCATCTGGCGCAGTATTATTCCTGGATGTTTGGGGACTTTAATAATATGGTGGAGGCAAACCGCCAATTCTTTATTGTCCATAAGCTCGTTCCGGGAAATTCAAAGATAGCGATAGACCTTGGGGCAGGTTCCGGCTTTGCTTCAATAGCCCTGGCGAAAATGGGTTATAAGGTGATTGCTATTGACCTGTGCCAGAAACTGCTGGATGAATTAAAATGCCATAGTGGAAACCTGGATATTACTCCAATTAAAGATGATTTATTAAACTTTACTGTGACTATTAAGATACCATTTTTTTCAGTTAAACCAGCAAATACTGGTAACAACACTCTAATACAGCTACTTTGGAATCAATTCTCCGAAAAATCAATATACATTAACATTATTACAGGAATATTAAGTTAATATGT
>JBAQLI010000008.1:0-10933 GCA_049301735.1 Candidatus Methanoperedens sp. | reverse complement strand
GAGTTATACCGTAATACTCCTGCGCCCCACCCATTGCAAGCCTGAATCCTGTGATCACTTCATCGAAGATCAATACAACATCATTTTCTTTTGTTACTGCGCGGACATCTTTCAGATATCCTTTTTTTGGTAATATCGGCCCGATATTTCCAAGTACGGGCTCCATAATTACTGCCGCAACATCATCTTTATAGGCTTCAATCGCTTCTGTCATGGCCTCAATATCGTTATATGGCACCTGGAGTGTGTTTTTCGTGAAATCCTTCGGGACTCCAGCAGAATCGGGCGTGCCAAGGGTTGTTGCGCCTGAACCCGCTTTTACAAGCGCCGCGTCATGTGCGCCATGAAAGCCCCCTTCGATCTTGATGAATTTGTTCTTTCCGGTGAAACCTCTTGCTGCTCGTAGAGCCCCCATTGTCGCTTCTGTTCCTGTGGAGACAAATCGCACCATGTCGATGCTCTTGTATAGTTTGATAATTTCATTCGCAAGAGACACTTCAAGTTCAGTCGGGGTTCCATAAAGCCAGCCGTCATCAAGCTGTTTGATCACAGCTTCCTTTATTGCAGGATGGTTATGGCCAAGAAGCAATGGCCCGTAACCCATTACGTAATCGATATATTCATTACCATCAATATCGGTTAACTTTGAGCCGTTCGCTCTTTTTGTATAGAATGGATATGGTTTTATTGCCCTGACAGGGCTGCTTACTCCGCCGGGGAGTATCTTCTTCGCCTCATCGAATAATTTTCTTGATTTCTCTGTTCCCATGGATTACTCAAATTAGGGGATAAACTAATATAATTTGTGTTTTTGTAAAAAAAGAAAAAACGTCCGGGCCGGGATTTGAACCCGGGTCGGAGACTCGACAGGCCTCCATGATAGGCCGCTACACTATCCGGACTTTGGGGGGATTTTCCTTTATGGTTTAGATGCATTTAAGTCTTTTGATATGTAAAACTAAAATGAGCTGAATAATAGTTACTGCGTCTTTATCTCATACCCATCAAACATCTTTCTCATAATGGTATCCTGGCACGTGCCAAATCCCGGAGTTGCGATCCTTTGACCAGTCAGGTCATCGATCGAAGTAATATTAGAATCCGCCCTGACGACAAGGGAAGTCCCTCCGGAATTCACACCATTTACGATATGTATCCGCCCATTGTCATTTATCTTATATCTTAAAAGCACGGTGGTTCCGGCTATTGCAGCATCAACTTCCCGGTGATTCAAGGCATCTGTTATTGCCCTGCCGCTTCTGTAACCTGTTAACTGTAGATTCTTTCCGGTAATAAGCCCGACCTTCTCAAAATAACCTCGTTTCTGGGCTATATATATTGCAAAATAATGTGAATTTCCCTCTATGTATCCAAATCTGAGGCTTCCATTGACACCTGGCGGGATCCAATTCGGATCCTCGTCCAGTTTTTTTCTTACCTCATCATAATATTTATTAATATATAATTTAGAGAGAAAATCATTAACATCTGTATATCCCAAAGAACTAATATTGTTCTTTAAAACATCGGCTTTACTCATAATGTCAATAGCTCTTTTTGTTTCGTTAAGATCTGGATATTCTATATAAATAGTATTATTGATGACTGCTGAGGTCGCATTTTCATTAATTCCTGAGAATTCCTGCCCATATTCCAGAACTATTTCCCGGTTTACCGGATTATTAATGAACCTTGTTCCTTTAACCTCTGCCCAAACCAGGGCTTTTATCATATCTTCATCCTTCAGGTCTTCTGATATAGCCAGCACGCAAGATGGATGGTTCTCCCAGATATCCTTAGAATTTACAAGATACTTGCCATAACCTTCGGAAACCGCTTTTGAAGGATTTGGCTCCCATGAAATGAAACCCGCGATGGAATCGTTCACAAGCGCCTTTGACATCTCATCTGCTGTCATCGACACAACAAAAATTGATTTTTGATCATTGGGTCTGGCAGGTTTTCCGGATATTTCATAAAACATGAATCCTGAGGCCACTACCAATACGATCGCACCTAATACAATATAATTCTTCATATCATGATCAACCTTTTTTTAATTTGAAACTGAACGTACTACCCTTCCCGGGTTCGCTTTCTACTTGAATTACGCTTCCATGTGCCCTGATAATTCCGCTTGATATAGAAAGGCCGAGTCCGCATCCGCCCGTTTTTCTCCTTGAAGAACTGTCAACCTGATAAAACTTATCAAATATCTTTTCAAGTTTTTCTTTCTCAATCCCGATACCTGTGTCTTTCATATTGACCTCTATCCCATACGCATCTTCTCTTGCGCTAAGGATAATACTTCCACCCTCTGGTGTAAATTTTAATGCATTCTCAAAGAGATTATTCACTACAATGATAAGCTTTTCCATATCAGCCATAACAGGGGATAGATCATCCGGAACGTCAATAATTATGGATATATTCTTTTTAAGAGCAACCTGTTTTATGTTCTCAAATGATGCATCTGCTATTTTCCTTATCCCGATAATATCCAGCTTGAGTTCTGTCTTCCCTGCTTCGATCTTTGACAGGTCAAGAATATCATTTATGAGCCTGGTCTGGCGGTCAATATTTCTCAGAATTATCTGAAGTATTTCTTTCCTGTCAGCAGGAACGATATTTGCATCAGATTCGAGATACTCAGCCGAGATCTTCATAGATGAAAGAGGTGTTTTCAACTCATGGGAAACAAGAGATAGAAAATCAGATTTCAATTCATCTAATTTTTTCAATTCTTCATTTGCAGCGGTAAGTTCTTTATTCTTTATTTCAAGATCTTTATTTGCCACATCAATTTTCATTTCAAGCTTTTTCCTTATATCCAGGAGTTCACTTGCGGTCGAATTAAATATCTCTGTTAGCCGACCTATTTCATTCCCGGAAGAGACAGGTATGGCTTTGAAATTCCCGCGAAGCATTCCAAGAGCCCCATCTTCAAGAGATTTGACAGGTCTTGTGATGCTACTGGAAACAACTAAAGCAAGAAAGATCACCCCCATTACTGCCAAAATTGAGATCTCGACCATCACCCGTCCCAGTATCAGTGCGCCGGCATAGGCTTCATCGATGTTCTTTTCTGCTATGAGTCCCCATCTGTAAAGAGGAAGCCAGTAATAAGAGCCAAGCACATTTTCTCCTTTATAATTGACATATTCCTTGATACCGTTTTTTTCATATGTGACTTCTCTGACTGCGAAATTATTATTTATGTTATTAAGCAGGATAAGTGACTGGTTCTCATGGAATATTATGTCTCCTTTCTGGTTGACAATAAATACCTCGCCGGATTTTCCGATATCGATCTGTTCTATTATCCTGTATAGGTTCTCAAGGCTTATTCGTGCTGCAAAGACTCCCACTATTTCCCCATTCTTACGTACGGGATTGGTTATTATTATTTCAGGGGCATCAGTGGTATTGGATTTATAAACATCCGATACAGATATTTTTCCTTTTGAAGCCTCGATAAAATAAGTTTCTGTTCTTTCATTTCCTGTTCGGTAAGTATTAGAGAAGATTATATTCCCATTAAGGTCAAGTGTATAGAACTCCCTGTATACACCCCTGTGTTCGCGTTCAAAGGTGTCCAGGAACTCTTTGAAGTTTTCTTTACCCGTTGTTAAGCTTACCCTGGATTGGGATATTACACGGATATCATCTTTTCTTGCATCCATCCAGTTATCGATCACATTTCCGGTATTATCGGTTGCCCCAAGCAGGTTGGACATCACCGATTCACGGATAGCTAACTTACTGTATTCATAGGATATGTAAACAACCGCGGATAAAGGTATTACTGATATGATCAAAAAAAAGATAATCAGTTCTGACCGTAATCTCACACGTCCCTCGCAATCTCATTTTTAATTTTTTGTCCTTCGAAGAACACTTTTTACGCGGGCTTTCAATTCATTAAGATTGAAAGGCTTAGTCACATAATCATCGGCGCCAATATCCAGGCCTTTAACTTTATCCCTGACTGCATCTTTCGCAGTAAGAATAATAACCGGGATATTTTTTGTCATGGGATCTTTTTTTAATTTTTCGCACACTTCATAGCCGTCCATTTCAGGCATCATGAGGTCAAGAAGTATAATGTCGGGAATCTCGGTTTTAGCTTTAATGAGCGCCTCCGTGCCATTGCCTGCCCCGACGATAATATAATCTTCGACTTCAAGAGATCTCTTTAAAGGCAGAAGTGTATCGATCTCATCATCAACTAACAGGATCTTTGACCTCTTATCTGAAAATCTTTCTATCCTTTGTGCCACTTCATCTTCAGGAATTCCAAGTATTCTGGAAATCTCGGAATTAGATATTTTCTCATTTTTCTTTATTAATTCAATTATTTTATTATCTATATCCCCATTCATTATTTTTCACCACCGTTCATCAGATTTTTCAGATCATCATTGATCTTTAGCAGGTATTTGGTCAGCTCGTTATCCATATTCAGTCTGAAAACCCGGATCTGTTTTCCAAGCGGTTTTTCTGTAATTACATTAATTTCAAGGAGCGGCTCTATTACTCTTGATACAGTGGAATGGGAAAGGCCTGTAACTGCAGCGATCCCTGACAGGTATGTGTCATTGTCCTTATTATCAAGCAGATGTTCAAGGACTACCAGCTGAGCTGTTTTGCCAAAGATTTTTTCAAGAAAATTGGGATTTTGCATAAATAAGATTAAGATTACCCTATTGTTATATAATAATATCCTTTTTTCAGCATCCCTATATATCAAAGTTTAAACCCTAGCTAATACTTAAATGAATCACTATATTTTTAAATACTTGAATTTGAATATGAATGACCTAACCGTAAATGTTATATACAATATAATATATGTATAGACTTGTCGATGAATAGTCCAGTATGAAATTGGGTGGCTATCGGCAGGTTGGGGAGTGGGGTATTAAAAACTCAACTTAAAAAGATCATGGGTAGATTCATCAAATCTGCTAAAAGGTCTTTGGGGTTGAGTTTATTCCTCTATCTCAAATAAATGAACAATCAGGAGGTAACTTTTTATTTATTCAGAATAATTGTATCTTGAATAAGAAAAATCAACCGGAGTTCACATAGATAGATTGTTTTTTCTCTGTGTCCTCTGTGGTTTTTACAGATATGGTAAAAAATATTGACGATGTAAAGAAACTCCCTGTTTCCCCTGGTGTGTATATCATGAAAGATAGGGAAAACAAGGTGATCTATGTCGGAAAAGCAAATTCACTTCGAGGCAGGGTAAGCCACTATTTCAGGGAGCAGGAATCACCCAAAAACCGCCTCCTCATGAAAAATTTTTGGGATCTGGAATATATTACAACCGGAAACGAGGTAGAAGCACTGGTTCTTGAATCAAACCTGATCAAAGAACACAGGCCGCGCTATAACATAAAACTCAGGGATGATAAAAATTATCCTTTTATCAAGCTAACCAATGAGAAATTTCCGCGCATATGCGTTTCCAGGAGACGGGAAAGGGATGGAGCGCAGTATTTCGGGCCGTATCCAGGATCTAAAGCGGTAAGGGAAGTGATAAAAATGGCTTCAGGTCTTGGTATCAGGAGATGCAAGAAGAAACTACCTTGTCCCCCATGCCTCAATTATCATATTAAACAATGTGCTGCACCCTGTCTTGGTAATATCACGAAAGAGGAATATCTTGAAATAATAAATAATGTCACAACTTTCCTTAAAGGAAAACAAAATCAGCTAATCCAATCACTCAATATGGAAATGGAACGGCTTTCGCAAATGCAGGATTATGAAAAGGCTGCCCGTGTCCGCGACCAGATCAATGCCTTACTTGAGCTTTCCGAGAAGCAGCGGGTGAATCTTCCAGGCAGGAAAGAACAGGATATTATTGCATATGCAGTTAAAGGAAATTCTGGCAGCGCACAGGTATTCCATGTGAGTGGAGGAATACTCATCGGAAGGGAGACTTTTTCACTTGACACTGCAGGATCAGAAGAGAAAGAGATTCTTCCAAGCTTAATAAAACAATATTACCAGAATGTAGAACCTCCTGAAGAAATAATAACTCCGGAGGAAATTATTGATGAGACAATATCTCTATGGCTTTCAGGAAAAGGTTCAAAGGTCAAGACGCCAAAAAATAAAGTTGAGAAAGGATTGATGGATCTTGCCATGGAAAATGCCGGAATGCTACTTAAACAGGAAATACTTTCACGCAGTTTGGGGGCAAATGAGGCACTTTCCGGCCTTAAGGATGCATTATCACTTCCGGTTTTACCTTCATTAATAGAAGCCTTTGATATTTCGAACATCAGCGGAACGAATGCAACAGGCTCTCTCGTTTCATTTGAGAATGGGGTCCCGGATAAAAAGAATTACCGCAGGTTCAGGATAAAAACAATTGAAGGTGCGGATGATTATGCTATGATCGGAGAAGTTGTGGGAAGAGCATATTCGAGGCGAATTGAGGAAGGAAAGCGGATGCCTGACCTGATATTGATAGATGGTGGAAAGGGGCAGTTAAGTGCAGCTCAATATGCTATTTCAATACTTGGACTGAAATTGAATATTGCATCCATCGCAAAGGAATTTGAATATATTTTTACTCCGGATAAGGAATCCCCGGTTGTCTTACTCCATGAGTCAGCAAGCCTTAAGTTGCTGCAAAGGATCAGGGATGAAGCACACAGGTTCGCGCTTTCGTATCACAGGAAACTGCGTGGTAAAAAACTCACGGAATCTTTGCTTGACAGGATACCAGGAATTGGTATCAGGAAGAAACAGGCTCTTTTGAAGTATTTCGGATCAGTCGATGAATTAAGGAAAGCGGATGTTACCGGGATAAAAAAGGTTCCTGGCATAACAGCAAAAGATGCAGAAAATATTCAGAAGTTTTTACAATCGACTGTTTAGAAACACAATTATAGTTAAAAACCAAACAATTCAAACTATCTTTGCGATGACAAAAATCATACACCGCAAAAATCGCAAAGTGATAACGATATATGTAAAATAAATCAGGTTCTTGACTATAGATCACTTTCAAATTATTTGAATAATACGTAAAATATGCTAAAGTTAAGGATTGAACCATTATCTATTATATGAACTATTATCACGAATAAACATGATAAGCTTTAAATACAATGAATAATCATTATAGATTGGTGATTAAAATGGAGACTTTAATACAACCAGACCTTGTAATGAAGAGAAAGATATGCGAGAATTGCGGTGAAGGTACCTTTGAATTTTGTGAAGATATGAGATTGGGCGCATATATCTGCACGGATTGCTCAGTACCGGGATAAGATTCCTATCGTCAGTTTTAATACAGATTCCTTCAATAAATGCTGTGGAGGTATTCTATGGGATGCCAGCACTTTAAAAATACACGCTGTATGCTTGACCCGAAGTTTCATAAACCATCACAGACCGAGATCACTAGCTTATGTGATACTGAAAATTACTCGGACTGTCCGGTTGTCAATAAATTCAGCGGGCTTGAATGTATGTCTTGCAGTTAAATGATTATTAAACTTCTACTTTTTCAATGACGAATTTGCAATTATCATGCCCGGTACCATAACATTCTATTTCCTTTACCCTGAATTCTGATTTTAATTTACTGGACAAGACACCTTCGATGATCCCCTCATCCATGGAACACAATGTTTTTCCCACATCTGGCATTTTGCCGCAATTATAACAATCAATAACCGAAATTTCTGTTTGATCGCCTTTTAATACGTTCATTTCCCCAAGTTCATGTTTCGCCCAAAAATCAGATAGTTCTTCAAGTATGCCTCCAAAACTACGGGATTTCAGTTCCGGACCGATCCTTTCGCCAATATTGTTCCCAAGCGTTTTTAAAATAGGTGTTGGGTCTATTCCATATGCTTCCATTCCATATCGAAGTGTGCAGAAAAGTTTTTCTTTGAATGAATTCCCGTTCGATATTGAAATGCAATCCATTTGTATATTATAATGGTTATTCAATGGTGTCTGTGAATACGCAAGATATATAGCATTTAAAACAAAAAATTTTTTCCGTTTATCATGCGGAAATGTTTTTTCCCGGATAAGATCTAATTCCTTTAGATCATTCAGGTGTACCGAAATCGTGGATTTTGCCTTCATAGATTTTTCCACAAGTTCATCAAATGATGCAGTCCCGTTTTCAAGGATTTCCAGGATCTTTAATTTTACCGGACTGTCCAGCGCTATCATACCACGCTGGGTAGATAGAATAACTGTAGTCCGGCCATTTTCCATAGAGTCTAAATTGTTTTAGTAATATAAATACTGTTCGTTTATGTACGAAATTATATTTCCGGATAATGTAAAACTAATTTTTCGAAATATTACGAAATGTAGGTAACATAAATATGAAACCATGGACATTATGACATATCATGACCCGTGATAAACACACTATTAAATTCACAAAATCCATTTATTCAAATTCAGAAGGTTTGCAGCTTTCAACACCCGAAATAGTCGCAAAATATATCGCAAGAAGACTAAAGACAGATATAATCGCAGACCTGGGCTGCGGGATCGGAGGACAGGTTATTTTTTTTGCAAAAGAGTGCAGGAAAGTCTATGCAGTTGAAAGAAATCCTGAAAAGCTTGAGTATGCAAAACAAAATTGCAGGTTATATGGTGTTGACAATGTTGAATTCATACTCGGTGATGCGCTATCTCCTGAAATAAAAGAAAAAGTATCTGATGCTGACATCATTTTTTCTGATCCTGCAAGGTCCCTCTCGGAGAAAGAAAGGACTCTTGAGAATCTCGAACCTCCTATTCCCGAAATAATAAATATATATTCTGATGTCACACCCGATCTTGCATTCCATGCGCCGCCCCAGATGCCGCCTGAGCGGATCGTTCTTGATTGCGAGCGCGAGTACCTTTCATTGAACGGGCAATTGAACAGGCTGACATTATATTCAGGCTCGCTAAAATCCTGTGATAGAAGTGCTGTTGTGCTTCCCGGAGGTGTTAGGCTGGGTTCATTCGATGCGCCCCGGATAAGGAAAAGTCCGGTTTGTGATTATGTTTATGAACCCGAGCCTTCTGTTGTTAAAGCAAAGCTACTGAATGAATTATCGCAGAACCTGGCAAACGAAAATAAAGACGTATTTTTCTATAAAGGTGATGAAAGGCGCACCCTTTTGACTTCATCAAAGCTTATTTGTTCCGATTTTTTTAAGGACAGTTACCGGTTTTTGGCCAGTGCAGAAAAGGACATGTCAAAATTAAAAGATATATTAAAATCCCAGAAAGCAAAGAATGTTGTCCTGCGATTTGATATTGATCCTAAAAACTACTGGGAGATGAGGACAAAGCTTGAGGAAGGATTGACCGGGACAAGGACGCTTCATGTATTCGGATTCGGGAATGAGCTGGTCGTGTGCGAAAAGATATGAGCCGCAGGCAATTAGAATTCTGATTTTATTTCTTTATATCCCCAATCATCTTCATAATCTCTCTCATAAACATAGGCAGATCCATCGGATATCTTGAGGTAATAAGATTTTTATCAACTACAACCTCTGTATCTTCATAATCAGCTCCTGCTTTTTTCAACTCTTCAGGAACTCCATCGCCCCAGAAAGATGTTACTTTTCTTCCTTTAACTACACCAGATGAGATTAAAGTATATGGTCCATGGCAGATTGCCGCCACTGTTTTGTTGTCATCAAAAAAGAACTTTGTTATCTTTTGTGCTTTGATATTCTTACTGACTGTTCTTGGTGCCCCGTCCGGAGACCCTCCGGGCAAAATAAGTAGATCATATTCTTTTGGATTTACCTGGTCAAAGGTCTTTTCAATCTCTAAACTGTAACCATGTTCCCCATGGATATGTCCTTTTTGCGGTGCTGCTATGTCTACTTCTAAACCTTCCTCAAGCAATCTGAAATATGGAAAGAAAACTTCCATATCTTCGAACTTATCAGCAGTAAGTATAATTGCTTTTAAGTTTTTTTGCATATTTTTCCCTCCCTCAAATATTTTGTCAAAATTGCTATTCTTTTAATATTTTCACATTATAATATGTAGAGCTTTCGTATATAAATTATTACCAAATTTTAGACCCGGGCATATCTATAGATTCAACACGTAAATAATGATACTTGTCTGCGCCGTCAGGGGTGCGGCTGGCAGAAGCAAAGGAGGAGGCGCGCCGGGTGAATGGGAGCTCGCCTAATAGTAAATATAATATGAGTTTACAACTTCCTCAAATATTCCTCGTATTCATCAGAATTGAGTTCTATCTCCCTTAAAATCTCTTTTATTAATGGGCGCGCTAAATCTCTTCCTCGATGATGCGGAACACTTGTGGTTCTTCCATCAGGATGCCTGTAGAACACATGGCTCCCTTTTTGACGAACTCTCTCAAATCCAAGCTTGAACAACAACTTTTCCATTTTTCTGGCATCGATTATCCGAAGCCTGCTCAAATACCCACCTCAACTTGTTGAATTCCGACAAATTGAGGTAAGTATCGCTTGTTCTCAGGCTCCATTTCTTCCAGGCACAATTCCAGTACCTCTTTAAGGTTCTCTTGAAGCTCATCGAGAGTTTCTGCCTGAGTATGGGCGCCAGGAATTCCCGGGACAATAGCCACATACAAGCCAGTTTCCGGGTCTTTTTCGATATATGCTGTTAGTGTAGTCATTTGAAACCTCTGTAATATAAATTAATATGATAGATTACATAGCTTAAGAACTATATACTTTTTCAGCAGCCATAACCGAGTTAGAAGTGCATGGGATAACTCAAGAAAAAACCGCAGATGAGCGTACTATTAATACTTTCGGTCAATCTCAGGGATATTGCGCTGGGGTTGCGACCCCAGACCCCGGTGAGGCGCCGCCGATGGCGGAGTTTAACATGATATGAACGGTTAAAGAATAAACACCAATCCATACTTGCAAGA
>JBAQLI010000007.1:0-2126 GCA_049301735.1 Candidatus Methanoperedens sp. | reverse complement strand
TGGGACAATGCGGTGATGGAGCGCTTCTTTCTGAACCTGAAAATGGAGCGGGTCTGGCAGCGTGACTACGCCAATCACGCCGAGGCGATGACAGATATCGCCGACTACATCGTCGGCTTTTACAACAACGTGCGCCTGCACACGAGTCTCGGCTACCAACCGCCAACGACTTACGAGCGGAAACAGGCAAAACAACCTATCGCAGTGTCCGAAATTATTTGACCACCACATACTTTTAGTCGGGTAGCCCCCAGGCCATTGCTGGCCTAGGGCCCCCTAAGAACCGTACGTGCGACTTTCACCGCATACGGCTCAAGCCTTTCATAACCCTTTCTGTATCGGGCAGCAGTTATAAGTTTGGTGCATTCAGTTTTTTTTTTTTTTTTACAATATTCATGCTATAATCATTTTACTTGAAGATTTGTTAACCTTTTTGCGAGTAGCTATTTTATATCTTCTTAAATCGAAGTATTCCTTATCAAGATAGGGGTTCATACCCATTTTTAAATTAGGGTGCCTAATAATCTTTGTATCTGAAAAGAATTTAAGTATGTTCCCTTCGTTTGAAAATATCCATTTTCTCAAATCTGTTTTATGCCAATATTTATCGGCAATCCACGATTTGGGTTTTTCGGGGTATCTTCTTTTAGCCCATCTCCAAAGCATACCCCACAATCTATTATCCAGATTGCTGAATATATTTTTAGATACCGCTGATTGATGATAGTTCGACCAGCCAGTGATGATAGGATTAAGTATGGAAATTAGTTCTTCCTGTTTCCATGCTTTTCCACGTTTGATAATATCACTTATCTTCCTGGTGATTTTATCTATGGAGCCCTTGGATGGTTTAATCAGGAGTTTCCCCTTATATTTTCGAAGGTTCCAACCTAAAAAGGCAAAACCATCGTCTATATGAGAAATCAGAGTTTTACTCTCTGAAAGTTCCAGACCTCTTTCCTTCAGGAATGATTTTATCAATTCTGCAATTTCTTTAGCGGTTTCTTCTGAATCAGTAGTCACGATAAAATCATCTGCGTACCTCACAAAGTTAACTTTGTGGCGGTCGTATCTTTTATCTACTTTCCCGTATTTACTGGTATAATATTTAGATGCAATCAATGCTTCAATTCCATCTAATGCCATATTTGCCAGTATCGGAGAAATAATGCCTCCTTGAGGAGTTCCCGATTTACTGGGATTCAGATGCCGATTATATACAAAACCTGCTTTGAGAAATTGTTTGAGTATTGACTTATCCATTGGGATATTGTCTAACAACCATTCATGGTTAATGTTGTCAAAACAGCCTTTGATATCTCCTTCCAGCACCCATCGGGCAGAATTCATTTTGCTCAGACAGTTAAAGGCTTGCGCACAGGCATCATGAGTGCTTCTGTTTTTACGGAAGCCAAACGATGCCCTGTCAGCGGTTGCTTCTGCGACAGGGTTTAATGCAAATGCATATAATGCTTGCATTGCCCTGTCATGCATGGTTGGGATACTTAAAGGTCGTTTTTCTGTCTTACCATATTTCTCAATGTAGACTCTACGTAATGGTTTTGCTTTATATTTCTTGTCAGATAGATTAAGAGTAGCGTTCATTTTGGCTTCGGGTGTTGTCCACTTTTCGCCATCGATTCCCGCTGTTCTTGTACCCTTATTTTGAGTTACTTTCTTTATTGCCAACAATTTCGCATAAAACGAATGGGTTAGCAGATATTGTAGTCTTTTAACTGAATGCCTCTTTCCTTGATTCACTGCTTTTGTAATCCTGACTTGCAACCGATTAACATTATCTGTGACTGTTTTCCAATTGATATCTTCCCATTGGATTTTTAGTTGAGTGTCTGTAAGTCTCTCACCTGTTGGTGTCGTTGAGTAACTTGCATTCATCGGGTTTGCCTCCATTCATACAATGAAACACCTCCGGTAAGTCAGCCCCCCTTTCGGGTTGAGGCAAATTTTGAACCTCTATACAACTCATTATAAATTGTCATTCGCTTTTTACCGTTTCCTATACCCTCTGTACCATCGTCCCTCCTCACAGAGTTCCTTCCCAAATAGTGGGAGCACATAGGGTTTACCAAGTTCTACACCATAAATATTTATGAACACTTTAGGAG
>JBAQLI010000006.1:0-2293 GCA_049301735.1 Candidatus Methanoperedens sp. | reverse complement strand
ATTGAAGACGTGAAATAATATTGAACATACAAGTTCCTGGGATATATCTATTGAATAGAACGCGTGGTATATCCCAGAATTAATTCATCTTATCTTATAGATATAGCAATGTGGCGAAGGTATTGATGTTAAGACATATATAATTAAACGAGGCAGAATCTAATTGTTGGGAGCGGATAGATTATGGCGGTAAGTGAGACACTTGAAACATTGTTAGATTGAATCGGTCGAAGAACCGGCAATAGCAAGTAGGGAGGGTTTAATTATCTATTCAAAATGCCAAAAAGAACGAATCGCCGAATTGGAAAAATTAGAAGCTGAGAACAAGCTGACAATAGAAATTTTGCAGGCGAGTGAGAACAAGTATAGAGTATTACTTGAAAATTTGCCGCAAAAAATATTTCATAAAAATAAAAATTCTGTTTATGTATCTTGCAACAATAACTATGCTCATGATTTGAAAATTCAGCCTGATGAAATTATTGGGAAGACAGATTATGATTTCTATAACAAGGAGCTGGCTGAAAAATATAGAGCAGATGATATAAGAATTATGGAGTCGGGTAAGACGGAATATATTGAAGAGAAATATATTCAAAATGGACAAGAAGTTGTCGTCCAGACTGTAAAAACACCTCTTAAAGATGAGAAAGGCAATACGATCGGTATACTGGGTATTTTCTGGGATATTACTGAACGCAGACAGACTGAGGAGGCGTTGAAGGAGAGTGAAGAGCATTACCGCACGATAATTGAATACTCCAATGATATGATATGGACTCTTGACACCGAAGGGCGTTATCAATTTGTCAATAAGCGTGTTGAAGAATTTAGCGGGCTTAAACTGGATTACTTTCTGGGGAAGTCATTTACCCCTTTTATCGATAAGAAGGATTTACCAAAAGTTATCGATTGTTTTCATAAAGCATTAAATGGAGAGCCTCAACAATACGAGGTATCAGTTATAACGGAAAACGGTAATAACTATTTCCTTTTAGTAAATACAGCTCCCATATATTCAAAAGGAAAAGTTGTGGGAACGGTGAGTTTTGGTCGGGACATCACAAAGCGTAAAAAAGCAGAAGAGCAGATAAAAGAATCTCTCCAAAAAAAATTAAGGAACTCCAATAAACAGAACAAGCTCCTATACTATCTGATTGAAGGAACACGTGGTGGAAAGACCCGTGCATTAATATTGAGACACCTTGCCGAGAAATCTCATAATGCCAATCAATTGGCAACAGCTTTGAATATGGATTATAAAACTATCAGGCATCATCTTGAGGTTTTAGTCAAATATGGAATTATTACGAGAAACTATAATGGGCACTCTGTTTTATATTTCATTTCAAATTCAAATAATATCGCAGAAAGTCTAAGTTCTTTTGATGATGAGAAGTTAAAACTCTGATTGACGCTTTTCGAATAAAATTCTGGTTGAATAAATGGGCAGGTTGGGGAGTGGGTGGTATCTTAAAAAATAATTCTCCTGCCCATTACTTTTCATTCAATCATTTATGATATTTAAGATTTACGATTGTTATAAACTTTTTTTATATTTATTATAATTTTTTTATGTTTTACTATTCCAATATTGAAATGTTGAGCCATCCACTCCGCTACCTGCCTTCAATACCACCGAATAATGTTAATGGTTATTAGGTTTAAATGATTTTTCCCAAACATTACCCTATATTCTTTTTGTCGCTCATTTTATTCCAGTATATCTTTGTCATAGCACCGTAAACATTTGTCTGCGCCCATCAGCAAAAAGAAAGCGCCAGAAGGGTTTTAGAGGCTAAAGCCGAAGGAACAACTTTAGTCATCGTATCAGAACAGACAGAAAAATATTTGACGGGTATTCCGGGTGGGATTCCAAAAGTGCAGGAATCGCCTCCTTTTTCTTATGAGAAACATAATATTTTATCGGCAGGTGCATTGAATTCACTCCATGCAACCGTTGTCCATATTTGCTTTAAGATCATAATAATATTGCGCAGCTTGCTTTTTTGTTTTAAAGTAATCAAAACATTTTTGTATGCCATCGATTAAAAGTTCAAAGAAAATATGGCAAATCTATAAACTTGACTTCGCCAGTTAGCCTATAAAAGGGAAGTTACATTTCAGAAGTCTTTGGTGAAAACTTTGCATGAAAATGTAACATTCCCTATAGGCAATATTGTAATGCTCGACAGAATTCAAAAAGATTATGGTTACTTTGATTTTATGTTTGGTAAAATCGGTGGAAAAGCCAAAGATTTCCAGAAAATCATAAAATCATTGATCTACAACA
>JBAQLI010000005.1:0-6320 GCA_049301735.1 Candidatus Methanoperedens sp. | reverse complement strand
AGGCAACAGGTTAATCAACGGGAACGGATCCCAAACGCAATGTTTGTTACCCTCTCGACCTACTTTTATGTAGGTGCAAGAATGCTTTTAATTTCTCGCAAGGATGTTGTATATACGAACGCAGATGTGAAATCCATTTGCAGCGCATGACCCCAGCATCAAAAGGCGCCCCAGCTTTGCGGACTTTGCATAGAAAATCGCTTTAAATAACGCAAAGCTCAGCCGCAGTTTAATACCATATTTGCCTGCAAATTAGCCGTTTCAAGTCAACCGCAAATTTTCGAACTGAGGGGGCGCAGAACCATCGCCAAACACGCATGAGGGCGACACAGGAAGAGCGAGGGTGGGGGGCGCAATCTTCATAATCCCAATTCCATGTTTTTCTTCTTTCTTCCTATTCTTTTTGTCTTTTCCGGCGCTTCGAGATAATTATCGCTTGAAACCACGCTTTTTCCCAATTTTCCTTCGATATCTTTTCGTGTCGCTCCCGCTACATCTCCGCCATCTTTTGCATCATTTCGCAACTCAGGGAACTCCTGTGAATCCCTGTCGCGTGTAAATCGTGTAGTAGTAGCCTCGCCAAGCATTGTGAGTATCAATTCAATATCATCCATGTGGTCTCTTAAATTTTCAGTCTTCAATCCTTTTAATCGTTTATATTCGGCGGGTGTCAATCCAAAAGTAGCTCTTGATATCTCAGCAGTCAAAATAGAGTAATCCTGTCTGGATTTTGCGCCTCTTTTATCCCATTCGTCAGTCAGTTCATCCCTTATCGCGATCCCCCTTGCTCTTTTCTCGATCCATTCCTCGGAGTAGCCTTTCAATTTATAGATATCCTTCATCCGTTTTTGTGCCAGTTCCGGGTCTTCTATCTCCTGCACACGTTCATAGCCAACTTTTGCGAGCCATAATTTAAAAGGTTCGGCTTTGTGGGATGGAATGGACTGTAATATCCTGAATGCTCCTTCTGTATTCACGCAATTCATTTTTTGCATCCCTCCCGAAGTATCTACTGTAAGGGTATGTACAATTTGTACCCACCCTTTTGCCAGGGGTTCATCTCTTTGTTTCATCTTTTGAATATACTGTTTGGGGTCGCTGGAATCGGTTAAAATATATACTATATCCTCTAATACGAACCACCATTCGTTGTTGTTCCATGTTCGCCGTATTTTAGTTCCCTCAAAAACAACAAGTGCATCCTTTGAATTCATGTTTATATCTCTTGTAGGTATTTTTCTTGTTTTGTTAAGATGTCTTTGGAGTCTAAAAGGATTAACATAGCGGTGTGAAAGTGATTTGTAAAAAGGTCTTTCTGCTCCTCATTCCTCCTGTCCTGCGCCCAATATTTATTTTACTTATATTATTTAATTATCGTTGCCGATATTTCAGCATCAATGAACTGTTTCTGAAATATAGAACCGCAGATAGACACAGATAAACACAGATGCGAAATCCAGTTGCGGCGCATGAACCCAGAATCAAAGGACACCCCAGATTTAAGCTTTTTGAGGGCTTTGCGATGAATATCGCATTGAATAACGCAAAGTTCAGCCACATTTTAGCACCATATTTACCTGCAAATTTGCCGTTTCATGCTAACCGCAAATTTTCGAACAGGGGGGCGCGCAGAACCATCGCCCAAACACGCATGAGGGTGACATAGGAAGATCGGGGGCGGTAAGATCTTCATTATTTTCTGGAAAAACACAAAAACCACAGAATTAATATAAAAACGATCAATTCGTTTTTTTTGATTTGATAATTTGTATAATAAACAATATTATCAATATACATAGCAACTATAATTAGTATATACTACGAAAAGTATAAGTTTAATATGAGATATTATAGCTATAAGGTAAAATTATGTTAATGAAAACAACCAGAGAAATACTGGCAAAATACTTGCCGGAAAGAATATTAGACAATCCAGTCATCAAAGATGGCATAATTAAAGCAATGGAAGAAATTGTAAAAGAAAGGAAACATGAGATAACTAGTATTGGTAAAGATAAATGGAAAATTGAAGGAGACCGTGGGCCGTATCCATATCAGTGGGTGAAGCTTGGAGGGGAAAAGTATCCCCAGAAATGGGTCTTCAGAAACCTGCTTGGGATAACAGAACCGGATTCATTCAACCAGCAATATGCTGAGGACTTTTTTAAAGCCTTAGGCCTTGAAACCAGAGATTAGGTTTGGTTGATATTGGCTTGGTCGCCGATATCATATTTTTATATCTGGTGGCAATTATTTGAGTCTCAAATTGATATAAATAGTATATTGCATATTAAAATAAAACCCTCATGACTTGAAACAACCCCCAGAATACTCCTCACTCCCAGAACCTCTTCGTCTTCGCATAATTCCTCTCCGCAATTAAAATATCCAGTAAAACTCCCCCTCATCCACCCTCAGTTCCCAATAACCCTCGAAGTAGTCCCATGCCCATACCCCTTGAAGCAAGCGCTATCGCTGCTGTTTTCCCGTGGGAGAGAACAAGATTTGCGTTCTTGAAAACCCGCGCCATTCTTTTTCTTTCCTCTTCTGATTTGTCCTACCTCTTCTTTTTCGCGATCTTATTTCCTCTTCTTCCCATGGCTTAAGTGCAGCTATCATCCTGCTTCCGCACAATGGGCATTTGGGGCGCTCTGGCACGCTTTTTACAACCCTTGTCGAGAGCCATTTCTTGCAGTTAATGCAAAAAATTATGACTTTGATAGAATTTAATTATTTTACAAACCTGCCCAGAAAAGGAGTCTTCAGTTCAATGGCATTACCTGGACACAGTTCCTGGCAGCAGTAACATCTGATACATTTCTTATGATCAAATGAAGGATAGTCTTCTTTTTTTGATATCGCACCAGAAGGGCAGTGTTCCATGCATATCCGGCATTTTTTGCATTGTTGTCTTACCAATTCAGGTTTTGCAACCAGCATACTGCGAAGGAAACGCATCAGACCCCTGGCGCGGAAAAATGATGCAGTACCCGAAGGAAGTTTGAAGTCCTCAATTTGCATATCCTTCATATCCTCTCCAGATACATCGATATGGGAAATATCTCCGGTTCCCATGCCCTGTTCGTGTGCCAGACGGGTGGAAGGTACCATGAACGGGTCTATACCGATCATCTTGCAGGCCACTGCATCAAGTGCCACAGGGTCACAACTTGCCAGAATTGCATTGACCTGTCTTGGCGTGCCGTTGCTGGGTCCGTTCCCTTCCATACCAACCACTGCGTCCATTACTGTCAATTCAGGCCGCACTATGCCAAGTAGATCCACAAGCATCTGGGAAAATGTTTCCGGATCCTGGGCACGAAGATGCATTTTTGCTTTATTGAGACCTGTTACACAGCCGAAATTATTTTTCACCCCTCCGGTAAATAATGTCAGCCCGTGAGTCTTGAGTTTTGGTAAAGATATCAGCACATCAGCTTCCTGAACCTGCTTTGATAAAATGAAGCTCTTGAATATGTGACCACCGGGATTTTTTACCTCGATAGACTCCGCACTGAGATGCAGGATCCGGGCTCCTTCTTCCTCGCATACATTCATAATGCCTGTATTACGACACGCTGCAATGTATCTCTTATAATTTGGCCCCCCCTCATAGCCGCTGCAGTCGCCAACCTGCGGGATGCCTCCGGCTGTTTTAACCTGACGTATAATAGCCCGAACAATCGCCGGATGGGTGGTAACTGCTTTTTCAGGAACATCACCTGTCAGGAGATTTATCTTCAGAAGAACACGATCACCGGGTTTAACATAGCTTTTAATTCCGCCAATAAGCTCCAGTGCCTTTTCAACCGCAACATCGATATTTGATTGATCATAGGTCTGGCACCTTACAAGCGATACTGTAGAAAGATCACTGCTCTCAGTTTGCTTTTCCATATTTTACTTTACCCATTCTGACACTTTTTATTTTATTGTATCCCAGGTATATATCAATGCTTCTACAATCTACAATAAACAAGCAATTTTTATTGGGGTTTACTTGAATTGAAGTGACCATAAAATAAGTAACGGGTTTGCAATGTCATTCTATTAAAACTGCTCTACAATAATTGTATAGTTAACGCCTGCATATAAATAGGAAAACCATATTATTCTTGAGGTTGTATCTGTTATTGTGTTCTTTAATGAAAAAATAGAGACCATGAGTAGGGGAGATCTTGATTCGCTAATAGAAGAGCGCATACGCTATACTGTCAAGTATGCCAGCGAAAACTCGCCTTTCTATAAAAAGTGGTTCAAGGAGCACGGAATAAATCCATCCGATGTGCGCACACACGAAGATCTTCGGGAATTGCCCATAATATCTGGCAAAACAATAAGAGAGTATCAGCCGCCAGAAAGTACAGATTTCCAGTTCAGAAGTGTAGATTGGAGGGAGGTTTTCACACTTCATGAGACATCAGGAACAAGCGGAACTCCAAAAGCATTCTTTCTCACATGGCAGGATTGGGAACGGTATGCTGAAAAATATGCGAGGAGCTTTGTCTCACAGGGTTTTGGCCCTGGCGATAGGGTGGTTGTTTGTGCGTCATACGGCATGAACATCGGCGCCAATACAATGACCCTTGCTGCCCGTGAAATTGGTATAACGATCATCCCGATGGGAAAGTGCACATTTCCATCCCGCGTCATAAAGAATTATAAGCCCACCGGGATAGTCGGGAGCATTTTCAAACTGCTGGCTCTTGCCAGGCAGATGAAAAATGAAAATATCCTTCCTCAGGAATCAAGTATCAGACGCCTTGTTGTCGGAGGGGAGAGTTTTGCCGATGAGTCGCGTGCATACCTTGCCGAGGTGTGGGGTTGCCAGGTCTATAACACCTACGGAAGCACGGAAGGAACGATGTGCGGTGAGTGCACCGATCTGGGTGGGCTCCATGTGCCTGAAGACCTCGTTCACCTTGACATCTATGATCCTGCATTGAAAAACTTTGTACGCGATGGTGACTGCGGCAGGGTCGTCCTTACAACGCTTTTGCCAGTAGGTGGAAAATCCGGGACCCTGTTGCTGAACTATGATACCGAAGACACTACCGCTGTGGTCACAAGGAAACGATGCGCCTGCGGCAGGACTCATATGAAGATCATGAATCCCCAACGTGAATCTGAGACCTTCTGGGTCGCAGAAACTCCTTTTAACCGTGTGGATGTGGAGCGGGGAGTATTCCAGCGCGAGAATATGGAATACCTTACAGGGGAATATGAGGCATTCCTTTATAGCGGCGATGATGAAGGAGAGACGATTTTGAGAGTGAGCGTTGAATGTCTTGACAGGGATAAGTGTGACAGAAAAGCTGTTGAAGAGAACTTCCTGCGGACATTTTTCAGATATAAGCCGCTCCTTGAGCAAGTACATGCAGAAGGAATGTTCAAGATTATTTTCAACTTTGCAGGTCTTCAGGATCTGGAACTCTACCGGATAAAGGGCAGACCAAAGCGCCTGGTTGATAGAAGATAGAAGATAGAGCTAATCAGTTCAAAATAGGGAGATAATACATGATAAACAAAAATGTACCTGAGTCGATCAAACTGATCGTCAGCATTACAATATGTCTTTTTGCGGGTTTTCTTGGTTCGTTTTTCACGATCCCGGCGATACCGACATGGTATGCAACGCTCGCCAAACCTTCTTTTGCCCCTCCGAACTGGTTATTCTTTCCGGTATGGACCACTCTTTTCGTGATGATGGGTATCTCGCTTTATCTGTATGGCGAAGGGGTCTTGAAGGTCAACAGGTCAAAAATGCTCTTGTCATCTTTGCGGTCCAGTTGATCCTGAACGTGCTGTGGTCGGCAGCGTTCTTCGGCCTCCGGTCTCCACTTTCCGGGCTGATAGAAATTTCTATCCTGTGGATCTCAATAGCATTTACAATAATGATTTTCATGAAGATATCAAGAACAGCAGGTCTTTTGCTCATCCCATACATAATCTGGGTGAGTTTTGCAGCGATCCTTAATTTCATGATATGGAGACTCAATAGTTGAGATCTTTGATAATCTCGGCGATGTTTTCCTTTTCGACCATGTATACGATCTTCGTGGTGATGGTCGTGGTCTTGCCTGTGCCTGCGCCTGAGCGTGCGAGGAGGAGTTGAGGGTGTGTTTTATGGCTTCAAGATGGCGGGGTTTCAGGGATGAGAATAAAGAATCTAGCGAAATAAACACCTCTATTTTACAATACCTTCGCCACATTGCTATATCTATAAGATAAGATGAATTAATTCTGGGATATACCACGCGTTCTATTCAATAGATATATCCCAGGAACTTGTATGTTCAATATTATTTCACGTCTTCAAT
>JBAQLI010000004.1:0-17345 GCA_049301735.1 Candidatus Methanoperedens sp. | reverse complement strand
ATTTAAATGTAATTTAAGCAGTTATTATTTAAAAATAAGTTATATAATATTTATTTACTGAAATTAATAAAAACGCTATCGAGAAAAATATTATTTGAGACGCACGAAAGGTACGGAATACGGGGTTAATTATTATCACTAGAACAACTCAACAATGTCCCCCCGTGCAATCTCATGCAGGGCGTTTGTCGTTTTGTCATGCGTATTACTAAAATTATACGCAGGATTTTTAACAGGTTGTCCGTTCCTAGCTAAAAATAATAGCAAAGTATTAAATATTGTAATGCAAATCATTAAGTCTATGAGTTTACAGGACGAAATTGACAAAACAGCTAAGGTAATTTATTCCGATTCATATCAAATGTCTATCGGAGAATTAATTAGTCTTTATAAAGATAACGAGTTGGACATTCATCCTGAATTTCAAAGAGTTTTTCGATGGACTGAATCACAAAAATCAAAACTAATTGAGTCAATTCTTTTGGGAATACCTTTACCATCTATCTTTGTATCTCAAAGAAAAGAGGGTGTGTGGGATGTCATTGATGGAGTTCAAAGATTATCCACTATCTTTGAATTTGTTGGGATATTTAAGGATGAAAATGGCTTTGCTTATCCTCCTAGCAAAATGATAAGTACAAAGTATTTACCATCTTTAGATGGAAAAATGTGGGAATCTAATGAGGAGGAAAATTCTTTGACACCCGCACAACGGATCAATTTGAAAAGATCAAAAATCACCATTCAGATTGTTAATAAAGAGAGTGATCCCAATATTAAATATGAATTGTTTCAAAGATTAAACTCATTAGGCACTAGTTTATCTGATCAAGAAAAGAGAAATTGTCTATTAATAATGCTTAACAAGCGTTTTTATAATTTGTTAGATGAATTAAGTAAAAATAATTCGTTTTTAAATTGTATTTCATTGAGTGAAAAGGCTTTTGATGAGAAATATCAAATGGAATTAGCTTTGAGGTTCATAATTTTTAAAAACGTAAATATGAATGAAATGAAAGAAATGAAAGGATTTGTATTTCTGGAAGAGTATATAACGGATAAAATGACTTCATTTGCAGAATCAAAAACTTTTGACTACGAAAGAGAGATTAAAATATTTAAACAAACCTTTGATTTCCTAGATAAAACTTTAGGTGAGGATTCATTCAAAAGATTTGATGGAAATAAATTCTCTGGACGGTTTCTTCTATCAGCTTTCGAGGCAGTTGGTATTGGAGTAGGTACAAATATAGAAGAGTGGACGAAAAAAACAATTGATGATAATTTAATTAAAGATATATATTCAAGAGCAAGTTCATTGTGGTCTAATTCAACATATATAAATAATATTGGTAGTGGAAGCAATTTCAATACTAGAATACCTGCCATTGTACCTCTTGGAAAAGAGATTTTCAAACCATGAAGATCCAGTCAGAAGAGAAGTTATTTGAGCTTCTTGATGAAGATCTCGCATGGAGAAAAAAAGAACTCACTTCCATAATGAACTCTATACAGAATGCGTATGACAAGAATGAAGACGTCGCTGTACGAATTGGCGTGACAATGCTGTACGCACATTGGCAAGGTTATGTAATAAATGCTAGCAACTGGTATATCAATTATTTAAGACAATTAAATCTAAAATACAAAGATTTAACGGACAATTTTATTACCCTTTCAATAAAAAGAAAGATCAAGGATTGTAGTGCAAGCAACAAAACAGCAACTCATTCACAAGTGGTACATGTTTTAATGAATGGACTGGGAGAAGTAGCTGACCTTCCACATAAAAATGCAATAGATAAAGCCTCAAATTTAAATTTTGAAATATTTTCCGACATATTATTTACTTTAGGATTAAATTTGAATTTTTATAGTCCAAAAAAGAACTTAATTGATA
Organism: Candidatus Methanoperedens sp.; assembly: GCA_049301735.1. GTDB lineage: Archaea > Halobacteriota > Methanosarcinia > Methanosarcinales > Methanoperedenaceae > Methanoperedens. Next base: position 15,445 of record JBAQLI010000004.1, on the reverse strand, counting down.
CAATGTTACTAGATTCTAGAAATAAGATTGCGCATGGAGAAAGATATTGTATTGATAGAGAGGAGTTAACCATTTTGTACAAAGAAGTCTTAGATATGCTGGAATGTTTTCAAACACAAATTATTGATGCTGTACAAAAAAAATTATTTTTACGATAATAATTTGAACACTCTTCAATAGTCACACTTTCAATCATTTTCATAACCAAAATAGATAAAAACCTATACGGCCTTATTTCAGGCTGTTCTTAGGTCAATCAATTAAGATGTGTTGCACATTGACCTAACTACCAACATGATTTGAAACAATCAAACAATATAACCTTTTTATAGTATTATGCACGTTTGACCGCTAAATAGTCTAAAGCAGAAAAATTAATAAATTCAATAAAAAGTATTAAAAATTTATTATTTAATACCTGTTAAAAGATATTGTAACTAAGGATAACTATCAATGTGTTTTGAAATGGTATCAAAAATACCTAATATGGCCAATGAAAAATTCTCTATAATTGCTGAATTAAAACTAATAATGCCTATTAACATAATGTCAAAAAATATGGATAAAATATAATATTAAGAAAGATTGAAATGGATTTAACAAGAAAATCAATACTCACAGCAGGATGCGCGGTTGTATTAACATCAGGATTGATAATTCTTCTTGTTCTTCTAACCGCTTTCCCGATGTCCTATTTTTCAATTTCTGTTCAAAAACTTATCCTGATCCTGGTTTTTATTTTTCCATTAATTGTTGCAATGCCTCTAATTATCAGGAAATTAAATCGGCTTCCTGATGAGAAAAAAATACTCGGCTGGACATTTATGGGACTCGGGGCGGAATTTATCTTATTTCCGTTCATGCTTTTGATCTATATTTTTAATTTTTCATCGGTATTTAGCATAATTATTGGAGGAACAATTATAATGCTTTCTTTAATATTTGGATTATCTGCCGGCCTAATAAGTATTGTAACAGGGATCTCATTGGTCAATAGAAAGAAAGAGTAAATGCTTAAGTAAAGTAAAATATAACGAGGAAAAATATGTCCGAAGATGATGAACTTGCCCAGATAAAAAAGAAAAGACTCGAAGAATTGATGAAGCGTCAGCATGAAGCTGTTACCCCAAAACGTCAGATCGTGATTGAGGTATTTACATCCCCAACATGTCCACATTGCCCTACGGCGGTTGCGATGGCAAAGGAAGTTGCTTCACAGACACGGGGTGTACAGGCATTTGAGATTTCAACAGGTACCCCGCAGGGTTTTGCTAAAGCGGCGCTTTATGGTGTTAAGGCTGTTCCAACAGTATTCATTGATCACAAATGCGCTTTCGTTGGAGCGCCGCCATCTATCGAAGCATTGCGAAAGGCAGTGAAAAGTTAGATATCAAACTGGATTTTCTCAAAATTCCCATCTTTAAGATTCTTAAACTCAACCCCGCCTTTAACTCCTGATATCTCAACGCCATCAAACTCACCAGAGCCGCATAAGACGTCCTGTTCCGGATGTGTTCCCGGAGTGATACTACAGCTTACCCGCGTCCTGTCACCAGCAGAAACAACGATCTTTAAGCGCTTTGATGCCGGATGCTTTTTAGAAAGGGCAATAAAAGGCGACCCCACCTCGCGTATCATAAAAAGAATACATTTCAAACCTTTTATTATGGTGTCATCAGTCCCAAAACCCGATGCTACGAGCAAATCCTCTGGTTCAAGAGCAAGTATTATTTCTTCTTTATCCGTTTCAAGGAAGAATTGTTTATTTTCTCCTACTTTGACTATTCCGAGTGTCCCTTCTTTTCCCCGGACAAGGAGCAATTCCTGAGTATTTAAAGGGATCATTCTTCCGAGAACATAAGACTAGTATTTCTTGACTGGCATGACGGGCACATCACTTTTTTCCCGACACCTCTGAACTCGTTTTTGCAATCAGCGCATTTATAGAATTTTGCATTTAACTGCTGGACCTCAACATTGAACGCATCACCGACACTGCACATGCTTTTTCACCTCCGTAATAATCATACATGTTTAATCCTGTTCTTATATTAACTTTTTGCAAGATATTTGTTGATATACCGCTCATAAACCGCTGCATCCACTGTTTTTCCTGCCCAGAATTTTATTAATTCTCCTCGATTGATTATTGCAGTCAAGGGAAGCTTCTTCTCTTCTGCTTCTTCATGGAAGATTATCTGGTAGAGTAAACCTTCCGGCCTATCCTCGATCACTTCAAATATCTCTATCCTGTTTCCGTATTTTTCTTTGATTTCAATTATATTTGGCTCATTGCCTTCACATATCTTGCATTTGTCCTCTCGCATCCTGTCGCGCCTGATATTCAGGAAAACAGGGATTTCTATTTCATTTATCCTTTTGACAACCTGTGAAACCTCGTTGTACTTTTCACCTGCAAATTGTTCAATAAAAGACTTGAAATCGACCCTTACCTCATCAGCTGTCATTGAATTTTTTTTTGCCAGCGCTTCGATAAATCTCTGCTTGAAGGATTCTTTATGTGCCGCTAAGAGGTCTGTCAGGTTCATGGTAATTCATCAGGAAATATATGTCCAATGATTAAAGGATTTTGATGAATAAAAAGAAAAAAAGAAAAAAAAGTAGGTAAAACCTACTTCTTATTGGCTGATGCAGCCTTTGAAGCATCCTTTGCCGGAGCTTTGGGCGATTCCGCCTTCGGGGCTGGTGCTGCCACTGGTGCTGCTGCTGGTGGTGCAGCTTTTGGCTCTTCCTTCTTCGGTTCCGCCGGGGGTTTGGGCGGGATCGTCTGCGTCCTGAAAAGATCGCTTATGGATTCTTTTGGAGCGCCTGGTGCGGGTGGTTTGACATCGGTGCTCAAGCCCATCAAATTAGCTGTGAGAACTACAAGGTCGTCCACGCTCATGTCAAGTTTGAGTTCATCCCTGCCGTCAAGAAGGTTTCGCCTGCAGAACGGGCATGTGCTTATCAATGCTTCTGCGCCTGTTTCTTTTGCGTCAGTGACACGTGCTTTTGCCACGCCGAGTGCAAGGTCGGGAATACCTGCTTTTACGCCTCCGCCTGCGCCGCAGCATCTCTGTTCCTTGCGGTTTCGTTTCATTTCCACAAGTTTGATGCCAGGCATGCTTTTTAGGACTTTCCTGGGCTCTTCGAACACACCAACATGTCTTCCAAGGTGGCATGGATCATGGTAAGTGACGGTCTTGTTAAGACTCTTTTCCCACTTTATCTTCCCGGCCTCAACTTGCTCTGCCAGGAACTGGGACATATGGATCGCTTCAAATGGCAGCGCTTTTCCATAAGCACGCGGCCAGTCGATCTTTGCCGCCCTGAAACATCCGGCGCAGGCAAATATGACTCTCTTTGCACCTCTTGCTTTCAGTGCTTCAACATTGTGGATCGCGGCTTTCTTCGGGGTATCATTTATATGCTGCTGGCCTGTCCTTATAAGGGCCGAACTGCAACACCATTCATCTTCTCCAAGGACCATGAACGGTACATTGAGCTTATTCAATATCCTGGCAGTGCTGACGCCCAGAACCTGCTGGTTGTATCCTGCTGTGCATCCTATGAAATATGCAATGTCGGATTTTTCAGCTATCTTGATATCAGGTGTCATCCATGCAAGGCGGTCTTTTTGCTGCTTCATGTATGGATTATGCCCTTCTTCGATGAGCTTTGGGAAAAGGCTCTGCTTGCCAAAAGGACCAGTTCCGTATTTTACAAGATTTGCTCTTGTGGATTCCCAGAGTTCGATCGTATTGATACCGGCCGGACATACTGTTCCACACATACCGCATGTGGTACAATTATACAGGTCATCTGTGAACTTCTTAATTTCCTCAGGAGGAATTTTTTCCGGCCCGAAAAGCCTTGCTTTCAGACCATAACATTTGTTCATAAAACTCCGCCATCGCAGGATCTTATCTCTTGGTTCGATGTCCTGGTTCTTATCCCTTGCATCGTAGGTCGGGCAGTACTTTACACACTCACCGCACCGCGTGCATGCATCAAATTCCATTAATTGGGCTGCAGTGAAATTTACCGTGTTTAATGAAGGTTTCTCTTTAGCCAATTTACTCGCCTCCCTGGTTGACCAGAATGGTCAGAGGTGCTGTTATCATATGGAAATACTTGCTAAATGGGACGTAAGCAACACAGAACAGCAGGGTAAATACCTCATGGAATAATACGGTGATGTTATTAAAGAATCCCGGAGCTTGAGCTTCATATACCGGGATAACAGCCCTTTCAATATCAGCTGCTTCGCGGATACCCTGTGCATAAAATCCGGTGATTACAACAATTAGCAAACCAATTATTAATATCCAGTCAATATCCGCATTGCGTGCCTGGACATCCTTGCCTTTTGAAAAAAGTCTTCTTGCCATCGCGATAATAATACCTGCAATGAGCATATAACCGAAAATATCATTGGGAAGCTCCAGGGATTTCCACATGTTGATAAAGAATTCAGGCCCTGCTCCAAGGGCAAAAGGCCCGTAGAATTCAGCAATCGCTGCTACAATAGTTAATATCAATAATCCGACCCAGCCCCAGAAGATCAGGATATGCATGAACCATTCAAGTTTCCTGCGCCTGTATGTCCTGCGCTGGAATGCCACATCAAGTACCAGTACTTCAAGGGCATGTCCTAAACCTTTTTCAAATATCCTGCTGATTATCATCTTGAGAGCGCCCCATGCACCATATGGTTTTGTAGCGCCTTCGGGGATTCCTCGCCCCCATTTATCTAATTGTATGTATATTCCAACAATGAACAGGATGATAGATATGATCGCTGCGATAACCATGATCCTGTAATCGATGAAAAGCGTATCGAATACCGTTTTACCAAATATTGTAAGGCCTTCTGTTGCCATTTTTATCCTCCTATTATAGCCTGACGGCTTTCAATCTCCTAAGAATCGATGTAATATTAAGCTTTCTATATGAGGTCAGGATGTTGAGTCCTGATATTTTTCGGATTTAGACAATACGAGGTCATGACACATGTTTTATTATCATACAAAATAAATAGAAACTCATAATGCTGAAACTTTTTAATTCTCTTACCAGAAAAAAAGAAACATTTGAACCTTCAGGAAACATCGTCGGGATCTATACATGCGGCCCCTCGGTTTACCAGTATGCACATATCGGGAATTTCAGGACTTTTGTATTTGAAGATGTGCTTGTAAGGTATCTCAAGTTTAAAGGTTATGCAGTAAAAAGAGTAATGAATCTTACTGACATTGAGGATAAAGCAATAACCACTGCAAAAAAGGAGGAAAAGCAGCTTTCTGAATTGACAAAATATTACTCAAAGATTTTTTTTAAGGATATGGAAACCCTGGATCTATTACCAGCAGATGTTTTTCCAAAAGCCACAGAACATGTGCCTGAAATGATCGATATTATAAAAAAGATAATGAAAAATGGTTATGCTTATCGTGGGAAGGACGGATCGATTTATTATGATGTCTCAAGGTTCAAAGATTATGGTAAACTCTCACATCTTAAGCTCAAGGCAGGAAAGAAAAAAATAAAACGGGACGAATGGGGCGAAGATACTTCAATTATCTCGGATTTCGCTGTCTGGAAGTCATATGAGAAAAAAGACGGGGATGTTTTCTGGGAAACTGAACTTGGAAAAGGTAGGCCTGGCTGGCATATCGAATGCTCTGCCATGGGTTCAAAGCATCTTGGCAAACGTTTTGATATTCATGTTGGAGGGATTGATAACATTTTCCCGCATCATGAGAACGTAATAGCCCAGAATTTCGGGGCATTCGGTATTAATCCGTCCAGATACTGGCTTCACTGCAGGCACCTCATGGTTGATGGCAAAAAAATGTCAAAATCTGGCGGTAATTTCTATACGCTCCATGACCTGATCCGGAAAGGATGGAAACCAATGGCAATAAAATATCTGCTGCTTTCCAGTAACTACAGGCGCAGGCTAAATTTCACGCTTGAAGGACTTGGGGAAGCCACCGAAAAAATTGACACGATTTGTGCTGCGATAGAACGCCTTAAGATAAAAAATGGTAATGATGATATTCAAAAAATCGTAATCAGGGCAAGAAAAAAATTTGAAAATGCGATGGATGATAACCTCAATACAGGAAAAGCGCTAAAAATCATGGAAGAGTTCGCAGAGGAGGTAGATAAAATGACTCCTGACAAAAAATCCTCTGAAAATATTCTTAGATTATTCAGGGATTTTGACCTGGTACTCGGATTACAATTATTTACATACGCCGAATCTGCATCTCATGCTTCTTGGGCTGAAGCTGCATCAGGAGCGCCTTAAGTTTTGCATCATCGATCTTTCCCGCAAGTCTTCCGCTCTGGGCAAGTGACACAAGCTGCGCCTCGACATTTGCCACAAGCTCAGGCTTTGTCATCTTAAGAGTGTTCAATCTCTCTCTTGCTTCAGGTGTAAGGATCTGGCGCATGATGGACTGCTTTTTAGCCTCATACTCCGCACGCGCCTGCTCCTGCTGTGCAGCCTGTGCCTGACCTGAATACTGTTGCTGCTGTAATTGCTCAAGCCTGCGTCTTTTTATTTCTTCTAGATCCTCATCCATATTGATCAATTTCCGTATCCAGTACGGAATCCTTAATATTTGGCAAGAGCCGGATTGGTTTTTATAAGGTCGGATTTGACTTCATTTGCTGAATTATCCATGAATGCCTGGCCTGATGGTGAGATTATCCTTCCAGTCTTCTGGTTTTTTACAAATCCTGCTTTTTCAAGCTGCTGCAAGGCTTCTCTTGCAATAGAGCCGCTTCCTTTGGCATGATGGATCGGTTTATTTCCGTTCCGGTGGCGTCCGCCATAGAAACTCCTTAGTCTTGAAACCCCGACCGGCCCGTCGATATAGATACGTCTTAAAATTGAAGCGCATCTTACATACCACCAGTCAGCATTATCCGGTGAAAGCTCTTTGTAAGCGCCTGTTTTAACAAAACCTGCCCACTCGGGCGGTTTGGCTTTCTCGTTCGTTTTCAGTTTCTGCGCCACATTGTTTATGAGCATCTCTGCGGGCACATCATATATTGTTGTCAAGTTAGTCCTCCATAAAATTATCTTTATATGTAATCAAGATAGTCCCTTGAATGATTCAAGGGTCTTATTTAATTATCGTATAGTATTTACCTTTTTCGGCATAAAACCGCCGTATTACCCCTGACCTCAATAAGTTCTGAATTTGAAAGGTCGGCAAGTTTTTGGGCCAGTTCTTTTTTTCCGGATTCAGCAAAAGCAGATTTAAGAATTTTAATTTTTACCATATTCCTGTTCTTTAACTGGATTTTTAACTCTTCAACCACACCATCAATACCTGATTTCCCTACATGTAACGTGGGTTCAATCGAAGTGGCTTCTGCTTTTTTTTCCTGTTTGTTCATGTCAATATCTCTTTTAACTTTTTCGCTGATTTATCAAGTTCCAGAAGGGCCAAACCTAAACCGATATTCGGGCTTGTAAGAAGGATTAACAAAGCCTTGGGTCCTGCTCCGACAACTATTAATTTTCCATGATCCGATTCAACAATTACTCTTGTAGGTATGCCCATTTCAACATGAGTTGTTGCAGTCTCAGCTGCTCCGAGCATCGTGGCGGACATCGCAGCCAGGGATTCTACAAATTGTTCTTTCTGCATAATAGCCCGAATGAGCAATCCATCACGGCTTGCAGCGGCACACGCAATCACACCCCCTACTTTTTTCAGATCTGTCAATAACTTATCTACCATTTCTATTGTATCGGACAATCAGATCCCTCCCGTGACCCTATCTAGTAATACTTCAAATGCTTCATACACCCCGATCTTATCTTTTGCTACTGCAGGAACTATAGGTATGTCCTCTGGTAGATGGAATTGTTCCCTTATTTCTTCAGGAGTTAATGCTCCTGGTAAATCCTGTTTATTTGCGACCACAACATACGGAAGTCCATAGGACTTTGTAATATCAAGCATATGCTTTGCCCGAATAAAATCAGAAGGATTTGTTGAATCCACGATAAGAAAAACACCCATTGATTCACCGCTGAGCAATTTTATGATCGGGTCAAACCGTTCCTGCCCTGGTGTTCCGAATATATCGGCACTAAAACCCTTATATTCCACATGACCGTGGTCCATGGCAACAGTTGTACCGAGCCTGTCAACTGATATCGCCCGTCTGGACAGCGCATGGACAAATGTGCTCTTTCCTGCATCAAAAGGACCTGTGACAAGTATTTTAGGTATGAATATCTTTATACCGCCTGGCCTTAAAACCCTGAAAAGCATTGATTTCCTGGATACCTCTGCCCAGTCTGATTTCATTATTCCGAAATACTGCCCGAAGATAACACGTTCAGCTATTCCGCCGATAGAAATAATTGAATTGAAAAGGTCTCCCTTGATCAGATTTAATGTTTCATCAGAATAAGGCCATGCTGTGAAATTATAAACGATGGTATGATCATACAACATCGCCATCTTATTCCATGTCCTGACCGCTTCAATTGTTTCTTTCTCCCCACATAGGTCCATGATTGTTGAAAGAGAACCGAAAACGATAGTACTTGGTGGTAATTCTTTTATAATATCCATTATTGTCTTGTGAAAATCTTCTATCTTATCCGGATTTGAAACAATATACTTTTCATTAGATGGAGCACCGATTAAAGGATTATAAGAATCTACAAAGAATAATTTATCTTTGAATGAGCTAATATCCCAGCCAAACTCGTCAAATTGGCCTTTTACAATATCAGGTATAGTGCTTGATACGACAAAAACGCATGTTCCGCCCGCCTTAAGTGTGCCATAAACTGTCTGCAATCCAAATATCTCACCTTCAACACCTGGCTGGCTGTAATAAACAAGACTCTTCCCTCTTGGGATACCCCCCCCAAGGAATTTGTCAAGCTTGGGGATTCCTGTCTCTATCATATTAATTTCCCCTTATGATCTTTATATTATGGCCATCGATCTCATATTCAAACCATGGTGTTGGTTTTTGAGATATTCCGACCACTCGTATAAAATTTTTATCCTCCACAGATTTTATCTCGATCATGCCGTCAAATAATTGTTTTAAAGTTGCGACCGCCTGGTCGTCGTGCATACCGCTCTCTATGACATAGATCCCCAGAGCGCCCGCTGCTTTAATACGACCTGTAAAAACATGAAGGAACCTGAATACAGTCTGAATATTTGAATACATCAATATTGTTGAGAGTGAATTTATATATAACTGGATCTTCTGAGTATTCTTTTTCATAAAAAATTCCTCAAAAAACTGACTGATCTTAACCCCGATACCCGTAAGATCAACAGGACTGCTTGCGATTTTTATATTCTCATTTTCAATCGAAGCGCCTCCAAGAGTTTTTGTAACACAGTCGATTATCCCGATCCTTGACATGGGAAGATTCAAATCGTGTTCCTTGAACCATTCAAGAATATGGACGGCGGATTCACGCGTAGTGACCGTAATAATTGCATTTTCATTTTTTACAGCGCCATTGTACATAATGTGGTTCAGGATGGCTTCCTTCCCACTCATAGGTGGTCCTATAAGCATTATATTTGACCCTTTTCTTATGCCTCCAATCGCATCATCCAGTTCCTTAATACCTAATGTATAGTCGCTCATTGTAATCGTGCTTATGATGCTATTAGGATTTTGGTGTATATAAATCCTAACAAAGCTTTTGAAAATTCATAATCATCATGGAGTTAATAGGCATATTCAAGATATAGTAAATATAGTACGGAAGATAAGCAAACTACGAAGCTTCTTGTGCATGAAGCGGTATCAATAAAAGCATCTTGAAGGCTTTATTCGGTGCGGGGTCAAGGGGCTAGAGTAAAGAAGAGGTCTTAACAACCTCCCCCTCCTCATCAAACTGCACGTACAGATTTCCCGTATGCAGCTTTCGTTTGGCTTTTCCCTTTGCAGGAGATGGGTTCATTCAGCAACGAAGAAAGTGAAACCAGCCCCATTTTTCTCAATTCAGGCTCAGGAAGCGTGTATAAAATAGTGCTCCAGTTACGCTTTTTAGCTTTAAAGCTCCTCAAGCGTCCCCTTATATAACCATCTAATTCGCCGAACAATGTCTTTACTGTACCATCTTTGAAATAGTTCCCCCAACCTCGAATTACAGGATTGAGGAAACGTATTATAGTTTCAAGGTTCACAGGCTGCTGACGCCTTGTCCGTCGTTTTATCTCTTCCTTGAACTTCTTCTTTGCCTTATCCCTGGGACTTCTATAGCGTCCATTGAAATGGAAGCCGAGAAACTCTACTCCCTTACTTCTTGCATGTAGGATTTTTGTCTTTTCAGGACTGAGTTTTAACTTTAAATCTCCTTCCAGAATCTCCTTTGCTCGTTTGAGTGCATCCTGTGCATCTGATTCAAAATTGCAGAAAATAACGATGTCATCGGCGTATCTGAGTAGCAAATATCCATAATCGCCCATTCTTCTGTCGAAGTGATTTAGATAAATATTCGACAGCAATGGACTGATATTTCCTCCCTGTGGAGTACCTTCTATACTCTCCTCGAATTCGCCATCGTTCATTATTCCACTTTTAAGGAAAGATTCTACGAGAGAAAGTACTCTGCCATCTGCGACTTTTTCGCATACAAGATCCATCATTATTTGATGGTCAACGTGGTCGAAGAATCCCTCAATGTCGGCATCCACTACCCAGTGATAGCCTCTTCTAATGAATGCTTCACCCTTCCTGACTGCTGCGTGGGCGTCAGTATTGGATCTGTATCCGTGGCTTTGTGGCAGGAATATCTCTTCAAAGATTGGTTCAAGTACATTCTTCAGTGCCTGTTGAACTACTCTGTCCCTTACTGTGGGAATCCCAAGTTTTCTCATCTTGCCGTTGTCTTTTGGTATTAATACCCTTAAGACCGGCCTGGGTTCATAGCGTTTTTCTTTGAGTAGTCTCTGCATTTCATTTAAGTTTTGTTTTAAATTTTGTTCAAATTGTTCAATGGTTATTCCATCTACTCCAGCACTTCCTTTATTTGCCTTCACGCTTTTCCATGCTTTTTCAAGATTCTTCTCGCTCCATACCTTATGTATCAAAGCAAACTCCTTGAATTTGTCATGGTATTGCTGATTCCACTTTTTCATTTCTGTCTCCATCGGTTTTGGTTTCCAGCAGTTATTCCATTATCTTCACATACATTTGCCAGATAGCGTTTTATTGCCATTTTGACGGTGCTTACTTTTCTGGTGTTTTCTTTGAATCCGATTGATGTTATCGTGCTGTTCACCTCTACTCTTTCCAAATCTGGAACCCCTTTGCTGGGTCAGGTTTTGTCCTCTTACAGTCGCCTCCTGTACCCTGCGGCACAGGTTCTGTATGTCCTTGGCCCTGACCTTCATTGCTACTATGAGTTCGTCGGACTTCTCATAACGCATTGCTTCGGTTTTCCCATTAGGTTATGCCTATACTACCTGTTCTCTCTTGGTGGAATCCAGTGACCCAGAAACTTGTAGGGTCTGTATCCATCTTCGAGGAGGACGTTATGAGACCTCCCTCGGTCACACAAGATAGCGTTCTCAGCCATCCTTACCGTAACCACCCCAGCGTTCACGTACTGCTCAAGCTTCCATCTTCTCTAGGGATGTCGCATCGCGCTAAGGCCACTTCCGGTTCGCATGTTGCTTAAGGCTGTGGTTGACGATACTTGGGTACTCCGCACAATATCTCGCGATATCGCACTACCTTTTCTCTTCATTCGGGAGCAGACCCAAATGGTGGGATTTTAACCCGGCGGACACCAATGTTATTGCTCACGCCGTAACATTTTCTTCAAATGTCCTGTTATTATACTTTCTTTCTTGTGCTTCGAGGCACGCTAGAGAACATTGCGCCCTTCGAGGGCGCAGATGAATCTTACCCTCTGAAATAATCGTATCTATCCCCAAAAAAGCGATTGCTAAAGCCGTATTTTGGGGATAGACAAAGCCATAAATAGCATTAGAACCATATAGAATTTGCTAAAGCTGTATGAGAAAAACATTTCAATTCAGGATATACCCAAACAAGAATCAAGAAGTAATACTGAATAGAACCCTCTCTACATGCAGACGACTATACAATGATTCTCTTGCAGAACGAAAGAAGCAAGCAGAGCTTAATCAGTTGAAACAACAATTTGATGTTTTTCCCTGGGGAAAATCTAAATGGTTGAACTATTATGATCAGGCTAATAGTCTGTCAGTATCTAAAACTGATTTCCAGAAAGATGTATTCTTTCAGGTACTCCAAAACGTCCTGAAACGGGTGGACAGAAGTTTCAAGAATTTCTTTAATGGCTTCGGCTACCCACGGTTTCAGGGAAGGGATAAGTATAATAGTATCACATATCCACAATCAGGTTTTGGATTGAAAGATGGAAAACTTAACCTCTCAAAAATAGGAAACATCAAGATCATCCTGCATCGAGAAATCGAAGGAATGATCAAGACGTGCACCATCAAAAAGGATATTGATCAATGGTATGTTTCGTTTTCATGCGATATCGACATACCTATAATACCTGTCGAGGTTAAGACCGAAACAGGAATTGACGTAGGTTTAAGTTCCCTGATAACTCTGAGCAATGGACAACAGGTCAAACCCCCAAAGTTCTTACGGGAATCAGAGAAGAAACTAACACAGGAACAGAAGCGGTTAAGCCGGAAAAAGCTCAGGTCAAAGAACAGAAATAAGCAAAAGATAATAGTATCAAAAATCCATCGTAAAATCAGGAATCAGCGAAAGGATTTTGCTCATAAGACAAGCAAAGTTCTTGTCGATACCTATGACCGTATCGTATTCGAGGATTTGCAGATAAGAAACATGGTACAGAACCATCATCTTGCAAAATCCATATCCGATGCTGGTTGGTATCAGTTAATGCAATTCACGAAATCCAAGGCAGAATGTGCTGGGAAAGTAGTGGAATTCGTTAATCCAAAAGGAACATCTCAGAATTGTAGCGGTTGCCATAATCCGGTCTTCAAAGACCTATCCATAAGGGTACATAGTTGTCCCTTTTGTGGATTGGTATTGGACAGAGATCATAATGCTGCAATCAATATCTTAGGTACGGTAGGAACTACCGGAATTAACGCCCGTCAAGGAATTCTCAATAGAGGTTCGATGCAGCGGGACGCCCAAGCCTTTTAGGGTTTTGGGTAGTTCACATTTCCTCTTTCAGGTCAAGCACCGCTCTTTGTGTACCATCATCCAGTGATTCAATTGTAAATCCCATTTCCTGAAACAGTTTTATTGCCCTGTAATTATCTGGTAACATCACTGCACTGATTTTCTCAAGTTCCTTATCCCTGCAAATTTCTATCATATAATCCACCATTTTTGAACCAAGGCCCTGGCCCTGCCATGGGTCTGCTACAATAAAAGACATCTCGCCTGCATTTCTAACAGGGTCGATATTAAGTCTAACAACTCCGAGCATTTTTCTTTTCCCTCCGTCCTCTATTTCTGCCACAATGGCAAGTTCCCTATCATAGTCGATATTACAGTACCTGGCACTGAACTCATGTGCTATGGGCTCTATAATAGTTTGAAATAACCTGAAATGTATGGATTCTTGCGAAAAGTTATGGAACATCTCAAGCCATAAAGGTTCATCTTCAGGTTTTATTGGCCTCAAGATCACTGTTCGTCCATCCCGGAGCTTCCATAAGGACCTGTATTTTTCAGGATAAGGGCTAATGACAAGATGCTCGTGAGGTTTTGCTTTGAGCAGTTCTTTATCGATCACTCCTCTTGCATCAAGAGCAAGAGCATCATTTTCATTAATAAAAAGCGGATTTATCTCAAATTCTTTCAATTGCGGGAAATCCACAAGCATCTGGGAAAAACGAACAATAATTTTTTCTAAAAGATTGATATTGGCAGGTGGAAGATTTCTGTAGCCTTTGAGAAGCCGATATACTTTTGTTTCTTCCAGCATTCTTCTTGCAAGAGTCTGATTAAGCGGCAAAAGCCCGATAGCAACATCTTTGTATATTTCCACATCAATCCCGCCTCTTCCGAACATAATTACAGGACCGAACAGGGAATCAGTTTTTGCGCCCAGAATTATTTCGATCCCCTTTTTCTTGACCATCTTCTGTACCGTTATCCCCTGGATTTGTGCATCCGGATTATGCTCTTTTACACTTTTCATGATTTCTTCATAAGCCGATCGAAGTCCAGGTTCGGAATTGATATCAAGCTTAACGCCCCCTACATCTGTTTTATGAGATATTTGAGGTGAGAGGATCTTAAGGGCTACAGGATAACCTGTTTGAAGCGCGTAAGTTACGGCTTCATCGACAGTTTTTGCCACCCTTGTTTTAACAATTGGAATATTATAATATTCAAGGAAGCGTTTTGATTCGGTTTCCGTCAGGATTTTTCGATCCTCCCTGGAAGCATTTCTAATAATAGAAGCCAGAGGCTGTTTTGGCGGAGTGCTTTCCACAGGCAACTCTACCGGGGTTTCGTACAGCAGCTCAAGGTTGCGCTTATACTGGTACATATACATGTACGTCGAAACTGCCTGTTCCGGAGTGGAATAAGCCGGTACGCCATTATCAGTCAAAATATGATTTGCTTTTTCCACGTCTTCATAACCCATAAAAGAAGTAAAATATGGTTTGGAAAACTTTTTATTTTTATAAAGATCCAAAATTTTTACTGCTATTTCAGCTGGATCAGAACTTCCCTGCGGAGTATAGATTATCAATATGCCATCAACATTTTCATCCATGAAACATGCTTCTGCTGCAGCTACATATCTGAGGGCATTTGCATCTCCAAGCAGGTCAATGGGATTACCTTTACTCCAGTGCGAAGGAAGAATGCTATTTAGCTTCTCAATCGTCTCGCTACTTAATTGGGCAAGTTTCCCGCCAAGAGATATTATCGAATCTGAAGCCATTACACCAGGGCCGCCCGCATTTGTAATTATGGCCAGGTTCGGTCCTTTGGGAAGCGGCTGCTTTCCTATAGCTTCGGCACAGTTGAACAGGTCTGCAATATCCTTTACGCGCACAATGCCTGCCCGCTTAAATGCAGCATCATATACCATGTCTTCGCCTGTTATAGCTCCTGTGTGTGAAGCGGCTGCCTTTGCACTCTCAACAGATCTTCCTGATTTCACGACAATTATTGGTTTTGTTCTTGAAAAGTGCCGTGCTGCGCTCATGAATTTCCTGGCATCAGTGATACCTTCGATATACATCAGAATGCTTCTTGTTTTGGGGTCAGTGCCAAAATAGTCGATCAGATCGCCGAAATTCACATCGATCATTGAACCTACTGAAACAAAATTGCTAAAATTAATGTTCTCATGAGCGGCCAGGTCAAGAATTGCTGACCCCAGCGCCCCGCTTTGAGATATGAAGGCAATACTGCCTGT
>JBAQLI010000003.1:0-29902 GCA_049301735.1 Candidatus Methanoperedens sp. | reverse complement strand
GAACGATTGGGCTACCGAATATAACGTATTATTCGATAAACTATATTTTGATACTTCATCCTGGGATCATCTGGCAGTTCTAACCATTAATTTAACAAATCTATATTCGTTCCCTCCCAGGGATTATACAACTTCCTTTACGATAAGGTCCGGCGGTTCTGGCGGTGGAGTTGTATCTTTTTCTCGTCTCAATAACAAAGTTCATTGGGCTTTTAATGATAATGCCGTAATTACATCTACAGATATCGTTTTATCATACGACACAAATATATTTACAAATCTGGATCGCATAAACAATTTAGTTCAATACTATAAGGATTGCAGTCCTGATACCAATGAGCCTGCTTTTGTACGTGTTGAGGAAGGGGGCTGTTATATCGGAAGCGATGACGATTATGGCGGCTCATACGACGCAACCTATGAAACATCAGTATCGAAGAGTTCAACTATTCCTTATGTTGTTACTTACTCATCAAACTCAACAAAAACATATTTCAATTTCACATACAGTAAACCCGATGTATTATATCGTGTAATTATTCAGGATTCATCAAAGAAGCCCTATTATGATGAAATGGGTTTTACCTCAGGAACCACTGTATCCGTAGTCAGGGAATATGGAAACGGAATCTACTTCAATGTAACTTCTTTCAAAGGGCAAAACCATGTCATTACCATAAATGCAACCGAGGAGTCACAGCAAACCTCACCAATCGGCGCGCCAAATATTACCAGTTTCAGCCCCGCTGCTTCCACAGTAAAAAATACTGTGGGTGAAAAAAGGACATTTGGCATCACAACAGATCAGACTGCAAATTTTGTGTGGTCTCTCAATAATGCAGTGGTTCAGACCGACAGCAGCGTGACCCGGGCGAACTATGTCAACTCCAGCGCATCACAGGGCACATGGATCATAACTTCAATTGTCAATAATGCAAAAGGCAGTTCCATACAAACCTGGGTGTGGGTTGTTGAACCCGCAAGCACACTCGATATTCTTGCATATTACAGAGGACGTGGTGATGATCCCGGCACAGTGGAGTACGCTGACATTCAAAAAGCAATAGATGACTGGAGAAGCAAAACAGTACCAGCCGGATTTGCAGATCCAATAACATACCAGGAGCTACTTACTTTAATTTATCAATGGTTATAATTATGAAAAAGAAAAACATTTTATTGACTTTATTTTTTATGATGATAGTTCTTTTCAGCGGATGCATTACGCAAATTGCAGGTAATGAGACATTATCTAATACTGATCAAATCAGAAAGGATGTTTATTCCAACAAAACTCTCATGTTTGAAATGAAGCTTCCGGCAGGATGGAAAGATGATGCGATGTGGAATGTACCTTATGGTGGTATAGTTAATTTTGTTAATGACAAATACCCCTGGTGGCCGTCGGGTGATGATGGCGCCATAAGGCTTGATCTGGAAAAGTACGGCACTCTTGCCATAGTTCAGGTGAGCATGGATACCCAATTAGTCCCTATTGGATACACCTTGGAATATGCACGTTCACAGGAATTGAAAAGAGAAGAAGGCATTACCTATGAAGGAGAAACAACACTCGGTGGAGGAAAAGCATGGGAGATCATTAGAAAATACAGGACTGTCGGGGACTTATACCAGCGAGATATATATGTTATTCACGGAAACAGGTTGTATGTATTGCGTTTCAAGGTGATCAGTACAGATGCTGGAAAGAGGGATAATGCCACTGCTGAACTTGAGCCGAATTTCAATGAGATTTTTGAATCGTTTAAGTTCATAGATTGATATTACTGCGCTGGGGTCTTAATGACCCCAGACCCTGATATTGGAAGAATAAACCAGCGAGAATATGGTGTCTGGACATTCCTCCAGAGTCAGGGATTGTGCTGGCGCAAGAACAGCTGGACAATCGAATATTGATCAAATCTATTATTTCCACATGCCAGCGCCGGGGTATCGCCCCCGAGCTACTCTCTGATATATGGCAGGGCGGCAGCCCTGCGTCAGGAATTGATTGGTTGACTGTGTTCAGAATTCGTATCTGATCGCATGGAGTTTTACGCAGCCTCAGCGCGCTTTGTGCACATCGGCTGCTGCTGAATAGAGGTTTCCTTGATACTGGAGACAGACTTTGAAATTGTTGTGTCCCCTCTCCCTTTCACCCGGACCCCAACATCTCACCAGTTGCATCTAACAAAAAATTATACTCATCTTTTTGAATATATCAAATCCTTTTCGATAATTATATTACTTTAATTGCTCATTTAACACTAAATGGAAATCTTAGATTCACAATGTGGAGAGCATTTTGTAGGAAGAGACTGCGAATTACAGGAATTAAAAAAAAAAATAAGGACTAATAGGGTTACAATTTTAACAGGTGATAGAGGTATTGGAAAGACAAACCTGATGGAAGTCTTAGAAAAATTTTTTGAAGACTATAGCGAGTGCCATTATATTGATTATGGTTCATTGTTTTCCAAGGAAATGAGTGATATTTTCTCTAAGCAAACTATTACTTATATCCTCGGAATACCTGTGCTTGGCGTCACCCCGGGGATAAATTTGAAGCCAAGAGAACGCTCAATTTTAAACTATATGAAGGAATCAAAAGAAAAAATAATTTTTGTAGGGAAAGCACAAGATTTAAAAAAAGAAGAGATTGAGACTATTTTTGCAGCTAAGAATGATAGATTAAAGTTTATCCTTGAGATTGCTACACCTTATATGAGAGATGTCGAAATCATGGATTTAAGTTCTGATCAAATTGTTAAATTGAATCCGTTAAAAGAAGAGTACATAGAGGAAATATTGGAAATAGAGTTTCCGAATTTTTCAGACAGTGTCGCACAGAGAATAATCTTTCTTTCAAAAGGCAATCCCTATATTGCGAAAACACTTGGATCTATCTGCAATAAAAAAACTACCGAATATGAGATGGTCAAATTCTTGAAGATATTAAAAGACGAAGATATTAAAAATAATCTTGATCGAATGCATTATGAAATCTTAAAACCCTTGGGACAAGAGGGAAGGGATGTTATAAATAAACTGGCGCTTGCACCTCAAATCCTGACTTTAAATCTCATAAAGGCATTTTGTGGTGAACAAATAGACATTGGCTTAAATGATATTATTAAGAGGGGTATGTTAAAACATGAAAATGATTTGTATAAAATATATCATCCCCTTTTTAGAGATTACCTTAGGAGTGAGCAACCAATAGCATCAAACAATATGAATAAAATGTACTGCAAGGCAATGGAAAACATAAAATCCGAATTTGATTCTATTTACATACTTCTTGAAACTCTGAAAGAACCAGACCTTTTCAAGGAGTTAATAAAATTGTCTGAAAATTATAATGCTCTTAATTCTGTTGGAGTCCAATGTTATACATGGGGAAGAATTGACGAAGCAAATCTTTCATGGTCTCGTATTCTAGAGATAGCAGAATCAAAAGATAAAGAGTGGGAATCAACTGCAATAGGAAATATGGGCAAAGTCTATCAAATCGAAGGAGACCTTAATACAGCTCTGAAGTATTTTGAGAAATCCTTAAAATTATATGAGGAGTTGGGACTTAAAGATGGCATAGCAAGCCAATTTGAAAACATTGGCAATGTCAATGGAATCAAAGGAGATCTCGATGAAGCTTTGAAGTATTTTGAGAAGGCCTTGAAATTATATGATGGGTTGAAACGTAAAGAAGGCATGGCAAGCCAATTTGGAAACATGGGCATTGTCTATCAAATTAAAGGAGACCTTGATATAGCTCTGAAGTATTTTGAGAAATCCTTGGAATTAAATGAGGAATTGGAACATAAAGAAGGCATGGCAAACCAATTTGGAAACATGGGCAATGTATGCAGAATCAAAGGAGACCTTGATATAGCTCTGAAGTATTTTGTGAAATCCTTGGAATTAAATGAGGAGTTAGGACGTAAAGAAGGGTTAGCATTAGATTTTGGAAACATGGGCATTGTTTATCGAATCAAAGGAGACCTTGATAAAGCTCTGGTGTATTTTGAGAAATCCTTGGAATTAAATGCGGAATTGGGACGTAAAGAAGGCATGGCAAACCAATTTGGAAACATGGGCATTATCTATCGAATCAAAGGAGAACTTTCTAGAGCTTTGGAGTGTTTCGGGAAGGCCTTGAAATTAAATGAGGAATTGGGACTTAAAGAAGGAATGGCAAACCAATTTGGAAACATGGGCATTGTCTATGGAATCAAAGGAGACCTTGATATAGCTCTGAATTATTTTGAAAATTCTTTGGAATTAAATGAGGAGTTGGGACGTAAAGGAGAAGTAGCATTAGATTTTGGAAATATGGGCGATGTCTATCGAATCAAAGAAGACCTTGATAAAGCTCTGTGGTATTATGGGAAGGCCTTGAAATTAAATGAGGAATTGGGACGTAAAGAAGGCATTGCAATCCAATTTGGAAACATGGGCATTGTCTATCAAATCAAAGGAGACCTTAATATAGCTCTGGAGTATTTTGAGAAGGCCTTGAAATTATATGATGGGTTGAAATGTAAAGAAGGCATGGCAAACCAATTTGAAAACATGGGCAATGTCTATGGACTCAAAGGAGATCTTGATAAAGCTCTATGGTATTTTGGGACGTCCTTGAAATTATTCAAAGAAATAGGAATTAAAAATGAAGAAGCACGAATTTTAGTGAAAATCGGTAATATTTTAGTAATTAAAGATAAGCCTTAGGAAATTCTCAATTCAAATAAAGACCAAACATTCTAAATATAAATTATTTAATATTCATGTATTTTTAAATATGTAACTCGTTTTCATAAACGTATCATTTGAAATCCCCCTACCTCAGATCACCCTCATCGTAAAACAATAGTGAAAGTATTCTGCATATATTAAAAGTTATACGCAGTTCTGATGAGGACTTTATTAGAAAACAATATCCAGAGGCAATATACTATATTTTCATCATAAAATCAATTTTTTAAAATCTCCATCATCCCAGAGTTTTTCAAAATCCTTTTCTTCTTTTGCCTTTTCTTTGAAAGATTTATCCAAATCTATTGCCCTTTTTAAATTAGAGAGCGTTTTCTCTCTAACTTTTTGAATAGCATAACTGCAAGCAAGATTAAACCAATAACTGGCGTTATCAGGATTGAGCTCTATTGCATTTTCATAGGTCTTAATGGCTTCATTATGTCGGTTGAGTTTGATTAGAGTAATGCCTTTGTTAGACCAAGCTTCAGCGTTATCTGGTCTTATCTCTATTGCCTTTTCAGCTGCTTTAAGGGCTTCATCATATCGGCCAAGATAAAATAGAGAAGCGCATTTATTAAACCACGCATTAATGTTATCTGGTTTTATCTCTATTGCCTTTTTAGCTGCTTTAAGAGCTTCATCATATCGGCCAAGATTATTTAGTGTTATACCTTTATTAGACCAAGCTTCAGAGCTATCTGGTTTTAGCTCCATTACCTTTTCAGCTGCTTTAAGAGCTTCATCATATCGGCCGAGATTATTTAGTGTGATGCATTTATTAGACCAAGCTTCAGAACTATCTGGTTTTATCTCTATTGCCTTCTCGAAGGATTTAAGAGCTAAGTCAAATTTTTTTCTCAAAAGTAAGATAGACCCATGATTAATGTAATCTTCATTTATTAATTTAATATCTGCTTTTATATAAAAAATGATATCCTCAAACATTTCTCTATTTACATAGATTTTATCTCCATCCTCGAACCATTGTAACAATTTGCATTTCCCCACCTCTTTTTTTGCTATTGCTTTGTGATGAATAATAGATATGCGAAGTAATCTTAAATCTCCCATGATATCAGACTCTAGATCATTTTTATTGGAATGTCCAAGCTCTTTAGCTATCTGTTCTCTATAATGATCTTCCCAGTATTGATAAATTAAAACTATACAAAGATTTGCAATAATTGAATCATTATCTCCATCTTTTTCATTTCTTTTTTTTAGTTTGCCTTGAGTGCATTTGTGAAGATTATAAGAATCTGAATTGCGAGGATCACCTTTCCCATAAGTGAAAAATGCATTGTCCAAATCCTCTATTGACATACCTATTATTTTATTCGTATTTTTCTGGCCTTCTATTATTTTATTTCTTACAAGGGAAAATCCCTCGGTACCATCTAGATAGACTCCATAAATATTATCTAAAATTTCTAAGAATTCGTTGGCTGCTTGAATCATACCAAATTTAATAACAATTGATTATATAAGAATTCCGGGAATGTAGTTTATCCCCTTCCCCAGAATGCCATCATTGTAAAGAAATTGAGAAAATATTCTGCACAAAATAACGTTTATATGCAGTTTTTAGAGGAGTTAATCTCAAAACAATAGCCTAAGACGATATAATCTACCCTCGCTCCTATATCGTATAATTGCCTCCATAAATGAACTAAGACCGATTCTTTTTGTGCTTGGATAGGTTGGGTATGTAGGATATTTTTCTTTAACTCGCTGTCCACTTCTTGGGTGCGGTCCAAAGCGATATGTTATTATAGTTCCAAATAGCTTTTCACTCGAAAGAGATGGTTAAGAAATGGTTAACGGATTTTGTCCAGCAATACCATACCCAGTTAATGGACGTCAACCTGAAGAAGCGGTCACGTACTTGGCCTCCCTCCATGCTCTCCATGGCTATAGCACTATTTACATAACTAATCCTGAAGGTTGGGGATATGAGGGTAGCATTTTCCATATAGAAGGGTGGGAAAAGATACGGGACACATTAGCTGCAAAAGTTACTGATCTGGATTTTGTTAAGATAATTCCAAATCATACATTGTCTTATGGTATAACAAGGAAGAGTAAGCTCCTCTCAAAAATACGTGACTCCATGTCTAAAGAGTCAGATAATAGAGCTGAAGAAGACCCTGCTGAAATGCATATAGACCTAATGCTCAGCCTTTATAGGGACTGGAATATCAGTTGCGAGCTAAAAGCGCATCTCATCGAGCCATATGTTCGTTCAATAACATTTCCTCATATGGATTTAAGTGCATCGGCTGGCATTGTAGATAGCTTGGTAGGCGAAAAAATAACGAATTCGTTCGATGGCTGGTTATTTACCCATCTATCTACATTCCGTCCATCATTACCATTGCTTACAAAACATGTTCATCTCGACAACCACCGTTTGCTGAAGATTTCCGTTCACTGAGGTACGAGTTAAATTGTACGCAAATCGTATATGGCGCTCAAGAAGCCAGGGATAAACTGCTGGAACAGTTCTACAAGTACTCACATCGCATTAAGGAATTTTGTGAAAATAACTCGCGAAAACTTTCTGTTGTTTTTCTTTCATGCGCAGCGACCATGTTAACTCAAAACATGCTTTCTGCCATCCCTACTGCCATTGAATTGCCCTCACTGGCCAAACATTTTAAAGATGATATTTTGCACAAGGAATTTGATTCGAATATTGTTCTTGAACCACCACGATTTTGCCCTTTACCTGAAGAAGAGAACCCTAATTTCCCAGTCTCATCATTTAGCCGTTCAGGATATGCTGGTTATACATATACGCCGCCTAAAATTCAAGCTGCTGATGCTTTAGTAAGCAAAGCGGAAGTGTCTACAGATATGATGGGATATTTCGCTTTACGAGCTGAGCAAGAGAAATTCTTTGAAGAAAAAGGTGCAAAAACTTTGATTTTATCGAAATAAAACGTTGAAAGATGTAAGATGTACTGAAAATAACGCCAGACAGCAATTTTCTTACTTCATAAATAATCAGAATGCTGGCAGGGAGATAAATATGGTATATGGATTTTGTCTCTATGATAAAAGAGAAAATTTGAAGACGTCAGGATATAATCCTTCAAAGTTTAAAGATAATTTTGACGAAAATTATGGCATTATATTGGCATTGCTTAAGATGACAGAAAAAATCAAGGTAATTAATTTTTCTGATGAAGAAATAGAAGGTTATGAAATATTCATAAAATCTCATAGATTTTTTGAACCGATGGATAAAAATATAATGATGAAAAGAAGGCTTGAACAAATATTAAGGGAGCAAGCAATAATTGCTGGAGTATCAAATTGGGAATGTTATTTTTCAGATGTATCTGAAGATATTTTAAAAGAATATATCCTCGAAAAAATTTATACAGATAAAAAAAGACTAAACAAATTTCTAAACAGGTTTAATCTAAAACGAGATTTTGCAGACGAGATGCTGTCAAATGGATATAGAATTGAAGGATTAAAATTTGCTAAATATATAATAGATAATAATAAGATAAATTATCAAGATATGGACAAGGTAAAGGATTTTCTAAGTATATTATACAATATCAAAATAGCTGAAATTGCTAAAAATAACTGGAATGAAATACTTGAATTTATACAGGTTCGGCATAAAATTATTCATAATAGAAATGAAATAAAAACATCTTCCCGATATGATGAAGTGATACAAAAATACACTAAAGAAAAGATTGAAAAGATAATAAATAATATGAAACAAATAATCGACAAAACAGACGAAATATTATTTACCGATTATATATCAACTTAGAACTGCATCTAATCCTAAATTATACGACATTTTTGTCAAAAGCTCTCAGGAATAAAAATAGAGATACAGCTTACTTAGGTTTAAAAGGTGTATATTTTATACATTTTTCAGGGCAACAATATCTCTTCTTCAAAACACAGCCAATTTTTCTTCGATAATTTGTACAATTATAAGCCCATTTGTCTATTTTTAATGATGTCATTTTTTTATCTTTTCAAAGGGAGGTAAAGTCACTCCCATTTGCAACCAATCCATATTATACTATACTATTCGGACATATATATTTGTGCATGTAAATAATATGACGGTTATAATTATTATAATGAAGGATTGAAATGCAGAGTACATTCATTAAAGAAATGAGAAAATAGGACATAGAGAGATAATACAAGGTTCCCCAAAAAATATAAAATTGTACTGTTGGTATAGCTTTCTGCTATTTTCCCAATAATCTGTCAAGCAGACTCCGTTTATATTTGACTCCGTTTATTATTATCTCAGCTCCCTGGTTCTTTGAGAGGTTGCCTACTTTACCGGCAATTATTTTCCCTTTTAATGTATTACCAATACCCATTATCTCATCTGCGATTATTTCCCCCCCGTTCATGGAGCTTCCGGTTTCATCTCCCGCTTTATTAACCTTGATCTTTCCACCTTTCATGCATGTACCAAGCATTTTTCCCGCTATTTCTGTTTCTATAGTGCCCTTTTCAAGTTCAAAACCGATATAATCCAGGTCATTTCGCTGGAGGTGAAATGTATCAGGGTACATGCATTCAGCACATATCGAAGTAAGGTAACCAACTACCATTTTCTCATACAAGTCATCAGGTGTTGATTTTAAGATAAGACCTTTGATCTCTTCACATTCCTTTGGCGCAACCCTTTTAATCTCAACCTTACTGACATTTGCAATTTGTTTGATAATTTCCTTAAGTTCCATAATGAATCATTATGTTCTTGTTGTTAAATCTGTTTTCCCTCATCAACATCGGTCATCGGTTAAGGAATTAGATATGGAGAATTTGTAATTTCAAAAACTCCTCCCTGAGAACCATGCAGAATAGAAAAAATCAAGACGTAGATAGTCCATACAAACAATGATGGCTTCGAGTATAAAATGTTCGTTTTGTGGCAGCAAAAATATTGAAGTAAATTCCAGAAAACGCAACAATACTACAGCATTTTATTATTATCGTTGTAATGAATGTCGTCATTATAGACTATATGAGAAAAAAGTTGATACTTCGGATGACGAATGCTTAAAAATAATGTAACGCAGTGACATCCAGTCGGAAACCCGGTCAGATCAAACCGGAGCCCCCTCTAGGAATTGCTCCTTTGAAGTATTCTAAATACTTGTCCTCCCATCGTTAGATAGCGCCTCACGCAATGAACTGATCTCTTTCTGCTGCTCGACCAGTATTGACAGAAAAATAGCCTCCATCGGATCAAGTAGAGGCACAACCGTGCATGATGAAGCATGTAGTCTTGCTTTATTCATGAGGCTGTCAAAAACATTCCTGTCCTCTCCCCTCAATGCCCTTCTGAATGGTGATAGTTCTTCTACTATCCCTTCAAGCAGCATGCGAAAGCTTGGAACTGTTCTGCCCATGTAGATCACCTCCTCGGAAATCAGTTAGTCTGGTCTGGCCAAACGGGATAGTCGTATATTTAGAAGGATTCCTGTTGTATCTTATTCTGATCTCTCTTTTTGAACATTCAACATCCAAAAGATATCCTGCCTTTGCTAATCGTTCTATGAAATGCGGGATTTTGCGTGGATCAACGGGATTATTCATATTTTTCATTCCATTATTGGGAATTATTCTGTTGGATCCGGGAGAATAAAAGCGATTGGATAGAGTGGAGTGAAAGTGAGTCCAAAGGTGTATAAGAAATTTTGGCTGTCTATGAAGCGGGTCCTGAAGCAGTAATCACACTTATAAATACAATTATTGCTGAAAATCAAAAAATCATAGAACAGCAAGCTATTAGAATAAGTGAACTTGAAGGTATTAGTTCAGACTTAACCTGACACAAATCTTGAAAAGTGCGAGGGTTATTGGCGAGATAGACGCGTTGAATTTATATCAAACCATTAAGAGGTAACCCTCATGATTGAGAATAACGCAAGAATCATCAAACAAACATAAAGTCGGCTTGTTGAATTTGTCCGAAGAATTGGGTTGTAAAGCAGTGTTTAAAAAGTACCACCTCTGATTCAACATTGTCAATTTTGATGTTGTTTATTGGCAAATATACGACGCTGTTTGACAACATCAGTTTAACAAATCAAAAAGCAGGCTTGAGCTACCTTCACTCTTGCCGGCCTGTTTTTCTCTCCCGATCCATTGAGCAACAGTTCCGTTTATCCACCGGGTACGCTGCCACCGCCTGATTACAGTTGTTCCTGCTCTGGAAATATTTTCTTCCTTGATATAATATGGTGAAGGAATTTCGGTAAGAAAGGCACCCTTCGGTTCAGGACCCGTGGGCATTCTTGCACGCTGTAGGCGCATTTGGGAATGTTCTGAATCAAACGGAATCTCAACAGGGATAAAGGGGACCTGATAAAAAGGCACTTCTTTTCCAAGAAGGTATTTTACGGGTTGGTCATTCGTTGTGGTGCCTTCTTCTACCTCTTCCTTTTCTGCTACTTCAGCACCTCTCAAACCTTTCCCTAGTGCTCCAGGGATGACATTTTCAAATGCCCATGCCATATTTGAGATCTCATCACGTAAAAAACTGACCTTTTCCAGTGGCTCCTGTTCGAGCGGTTTGAGCAAGGTAGGCGCGAGGTAAAATAATGACTCCTTACTTCCACCCGAATTATCAGTATGACTGAAGAGAGACCATTTTTCCCAAGTGTCAGAACTTGTGTCGACTGGTGAAATGTAAGTATGAAAACCAAATACGTCCTTTACAAGGAAGCCTTTGATAGTGCACAAATTGTTAAGCTCCATCGGAAAAGGAATCATCAGCCAGTCATTCCCATATATCAGCGCAAAATCAATCAGTATAAGTGTTGGAAGGTCTGTAGTTTTTGCATTGATGTTTCCAAAATTAATTTCATTTTCTTCCATCTCCCACCAACGGGATTTTGGCATACCTGGGTAAGTAACTGGTGAAGGAATAAAAGTATGGGTTGTCACTTGCGCATTTCCATTGGCCGTTTGTTTTATGTCAAAATCATACCAGTCAAGCCTGCCGCCGGGATAACTTTTCACCTCCATAATGGTGGCCTTGGAGGGATCTTCGTCAGTTTGAATATTGAACTGATAATCGAGGTTCTCAGACCTCCAGACGGCATTTGCTTTTTGCATATCAGCACCATAAAAAAAATCAACCTGAGTACGAAAATCCTGGCCGGCCTTAATTGCATTGGCTACTACTGTACTGCCCGAAGTAGCAAGATTGTCATTAATCCATGATTGATATGTGTTGCCGGGTTTAGTTAAGGCTTCAAAAATCACAAATCCATCCAGTACCCTGTTTTTTAATGCATCAAAAAGTTGCGAATCACCCCTGTTAGATCTTATGCTCGCAACCAGTTTACCTTCCGAACTGCTTTCCTGTGCAAGTTCCAGTTTCTGAATTTTAAACTTTGCCAGGAAATAAGCCAGCTGAGCTTGCAGATTATTTTCAATCAAAATCTGCTTGAACAATTTACCCATCTCGATCCTGAAGGCGAGATCAGCAATCCTGCCCTCTTTTTCAACCACCATTTCAAGCGGCGCTGCCAATGGCAAAGAGAAAACTGCTTGGTTTGCGGTATCCAGATGCGTCATCTTCTTCTGCTCGACAAGCAGTTTAGTTTTCACCGGGGTCCCTGCATCTTCTGCGTCAAATTCACCCATCTGCCACTGCCGGGTGAGCATCCAAAGCGCATCGTGGATTTCTGCGCTTAATGATTTGCGGTAGTCAGGGGAGTTGGGGACACCTTCAAGTCGGTTATACCCGACGATCGTTGCCTTGTCATAAGGCGTTTTATGAATGTTTTTCTTAGTTAAAGCCATGGTATTTCCTATTCGGTTGTACTAATCATTAATTTCTGAAAAACAATGAAACATTTGCTTTTGTATCTGAAAACTCAGCTAGAACCCCGGGCAATATGCCTATCCAGTCTGTTTTTGCCAGCTCCCCGGTTCCGACTGCCCTTTGTTTTGCACGCCTGAGCGTATCGTCAATTATGTCGCTGACCTTATCCCAGTTCCAGTTATTTCCTATCGTTGGAGAAATAGCCAGCAACAACGCCTGGGGCGGTTGACTGTCTGGCTGGTTATACTGGAAACTTATACCCGTCAGTTCTTCTTCGCCTGGAATTTCTTCCACCCATTCATCCAGGAGCAGCCCGCTGAAATCGGCTCTCCAATCCGGGTTGGTATTTTGAGGGAAATGATGAATAAGCATGGAGAGTTTTCCCTTACCGACCTTCATATCAGACGGAAATTCCAGGCCAAGCCAGCTGTCTTTTGCTTCATAAGGCAGCTGCATGATGTGTATCCCAAGTGGCTTCTCCTGGAAGGAATTGTATAAAAGCCTGACTAATTCAAAGGAGGCAAGCTTTGGCCTCAGGTACAATACTTCATTAAGCCAGTTTTGAAGAAGTTTATCAAGGGAAATGTTTGTTTTACGCGTAATGAAGGAAAAAATACTTTTGTTTGCTTTATATGCATCATTAACAACAACCACCCGCTCTACTTCATCCTCTGCATTTTTTCCGAAATGAAAAACAGGAAGTACTTTAAAAGCAGGCCCAAAAAATATCGTAAATGACTTGACGAGTTCTTCTTCATTCGGTTTTATGTTCTTTACTGATTCCAACATCTTCTCCATTTCGCTTATGACTTCGGCGGTTTGAATGAGCAATTCATTTATTAATTTATATATGTTTAGCTCACCATTTTCGGTCTTCACACTGAATTGAACAGTTCTACCGTCATCGATTTCTAATTTCATATTGGTTTTGTCATCGTTAAGTTTTAGTGAAAGAAAATTTTTTTCACCATTTACCATTATGGTCATACCATCATCGGTTTTCGAAATTATTGCTGCTATTACCCATTCTATACTAAAGTTCTGCATCAGAAATTCTATAAGTCTTCCGTTATCGTTTCCTGGGATTTTGTCCCAGCTAAACAAATACATTAATTTATCGCCTTCTCCGATCGCAGATTTTGGAAAAGCATCGCGAATTTCAAAATCACAACATTCAATCAAGCATTCCCTCATTTCGGCAGCTATCCCGGTATTTGCGACTTGCTCTAGTTTTTTTCGCAGCAACTCGAGCTCGGTAGTCAGATTGTTCTTTCTTATCAGCAGGGATCCTACATCAACACTTAAGTTTCTGAAATTTGCTTTCCCCTGATATTGCTGCAGATCGAAATCTGCTGCATCCAATGATTTTGAATTGGTGACAACTTCTTTTAATAACTTAAGCAACGGCAGCACCTCAGACATACTGGGATTTTTTTTATCAGCCTTATCATATTCTATCTTGATATCTATTTCGTCAGGAATATTTTGGTTTTTCCGGTAATGGTAGGCGATGCGTCGCGAAAGTTCCGATTCTTCCTTATCCAGTTGCATCGGCACGAGATACACAAGGTCTATCGGTTGTAAATTCAGATCCTCGATTGTAACGATACCAGGTGCACCCGATTTTTTACCAGTTACTGTGCACTGGTAGGTATCCGGTGATCCTATGATTTCTCCCAGCCATTCATTTAGCCCCGGTTCAGTCATTGCCCTTTGAGACATATCCACAGACCGCCACGGATTTGACGGGTTATTGAAATCTCCTGGTTTAAAAAATACACAGGCGCGGTGGGTGAGTATTTCGGCCGGAGTGCAGGGCGTGCGAATGGATTCAAATTTAGCAGGGGGTTTCAGTTCATGAATTGATTTGAGCAGGGCCCCTGCGCGGTCAGTATTTCCCTGTACAATTTGATAAATGCTTTCTGCTACCATCAAATCCTTCATTGCGTCGAAGCAATCCAGTAGATCATCTATTCCTTTCTTGATAGCTTCAGCATCGGGGTGGCCGGGCGCCGGTAACTTAAGCCCGAATGGATAGTCATTCTTGCCCTTTATTGCATTTACAATCGCCAGCCCGTCAAGACGCGCAACCCAATCCTCCGGCTTATTTACCTGTGTGGTTGAAGGCTGATCAATACTTTCGGGATTACTGAGCGTTTTCCCTCCAAGCGGGAATTTCTTGCGTAAAACAGGAATGTATTTGTCTAGGGGAGTTGCCTGGTCATGCAGATGCCGCTCCAGCCTGTAGCCTAATAATTCACCCGTCGAATGCCCCTTCTGGATCCCTTCAAATATCTCAAGTGCTTTTCGCACACGACCCGAACTCAGATTCACTGCCATCAATTCCGGATCGGCAGGGTCATGATGATGCAGGTAAGCATTCCGTAGTAAAGCAGCCGCCTTAGCCTGGGTGAGTGAAGGTGCATGAATATAACCTCCATGATCATCTGCTTTTATGATGGGCATCCCTGTGTTCGTCTGAAGTTCTACCGGGAGATCGGTCTCCTGCATAAGCGTGACGTTCGCAGCCGGCTTCAGGTTCTCCAGCCAGCCATATGCTCCAAGGACTGTGCCGGTGGCAAGACCGGTGTCCCTGTTTAATTTGAGTTTCTTAAAGAAGAGCGCGGTCTGCCATGCATCGAGCCGGTAAGTAAGACAATCCAGGTGTTCAATCATAGCGCGTTCAAGCCGGGCAGTGGACAGGTCTGCCAGGTGGTGTTCAAGCGTATAAAAAAATTCCTGCAGATGCTCGAAGTCATTTAATATCTCCGGCGGCAAAATATTTCTATATATGTTTAGCTCACCATTTTCGGTCTTCACAATGAATTTAACAGTTCTACCGTCATCGATTTCTAATTTCACCTTGGTTTTGTCATCGTTAAGTATTAGTGAAAGAAAATTTGTTTTACTATTTACCATTATGGTCTTACCATCATCGGTTTTCGAAATTATTGCTGCTATTACCCATTCTATACTAAAGTTCTGCATCAGAAATTCTATAAGTCTTTCGTTATCGTTTCCTGGGATTTTATCCCAGCTAAACAAATGCATATTTTTGATCCTTTTTAAGATATCAACCTCATTTCGTAAGAAGTAGGCAGCTACAGTCTCATCAGGAGCAAGGAATGGCAAATTCGGCTCTACGATTAATAACAGCTCCATCGGTGATATGTCTTCTTGTTTCTGGAAAAAATTCAGGTATTCTTTGGAGGCAATAAAATCTGAACCGGACCTGCCATTGTGAAAAATTGAAAGCTTCGGGTCTAAAAAACGTTCAACGCTGAGCCAGTGAAAGACACATTTATATAACTGGATCAGTAGTCCATGCTTGAGCAGCTGGTATAGAAGCGGAGGAACTATTTCGATTCCGTCATAATAGTCTTTCTCAATTTCCATAAATGGTGAAGGTCCACGTATATAGAGTTCATAAAGCCATCGGATATAATTGGCTTCCCGGGGAGCAGGCTTAGAAATCGTTTTGGTTTCACTTACCGTTACCACATCCACCAGCCTGTTCCGGTTCAGAGGAAGTGTCGTTCTTTCCAAAACAATTTTTTTCAGTTCAAGGATTCCTTCAGGCGCGGATCCTTTATATGTTGAAAACTTTGTTATTAGTTTCTCTAGCAGCGGATTCGGAATGGCGTTATTCGGAATGACGGTAATCAGTTGGCTGAGATAATTGCGAAGATAATCCTCGCTATACCCCACACGCTGGTAGAAAGTCTCAGAATTAGGATACAGCCCCAGTATTTCATCCAGCAGCAGGTGCGGCTTTTTCTGCTGCCCTAATTTGGAGATATTGGGTATACCGGCTTCATAAACAGCATCCAGTTCCTTTAACAGGGCCGTAAGCTTCTGAAACAGTTCGTAGTCTTTGTCTGAGGCGTTCCACTCGAATGCTTTGAAGTTACTCGTAGGTAAAATACCATACGGCTGGGCGCCTGTGCGCAGCACAGAAATGGGGCCACGGCCTGTGACATAGGAACAAAAAAATGATCGGATGGTATCCAGTTCCACCGGATTAAAAAGAGGATGTAACAGATGACCGAGGAAAAAGCCAAGCGTGGCTGGATAAAGCGCCTTATTCATCGAGACTGCATCCCGGTGATCCGTATTCTGGCTGTTCTCCAGCTTCTGAAATAAGACAGGGTCAAGACCGAGTGCATGAGCCAGGATTTTTCCATCTTCCATTTCATCTGGATCTGTAGACTTCGAAGCTTGCTGCATATCCTGCTTATACCTTTCTTCGCTGAATGCAGGCTGGTCACTGTAACCCGATTTTTTTTCTTCCGTATTGTTGGTTGGCGTTCCCTGCGATACCAGCGCGAGGCCACGGGGTGTGTACTGATGGTTTTCAAAAAGCGTGGACAATGACCTGGCTCCGGCTACCGGTGGAGGTGTGACCAGCGGAGACTCATCAAACAGAGTTCGTACACCCATCACAATTATACGGCTAAAACCGTCCTTGGAATTGGGAATGGCTGACAGGTTTATTTTAAATGCCATTCCCACTTCAACCGCCTTGTCAAAATCTTCCAGCCAGGCAATGTCCGTACCTTCCCATTTAAGATCCTCAGGGGCGGAAACAGTGCTCTTTGGATCAGGACTAACCGGTAGCGGTTGAACAATTGGATTACCCTGGGTTTCAAAAACAAGTTTACCGGCGATATACATTCGAAGCTTTAGCAGGTCTGGCATTACATAGCTTTTTGCAGCCTCGCTCCATGCCTGGTTTTTTGCCTCGACCGGCCCTGGATCCAGATCTGTTTCAGTCAGGATATTACTGAAATCTTCATCCGGTTTAAGTTTAAGCGGCCGAGTTTTTAAAAATATCCAGGTTGCTCTGTTCACACCAAAACGATTGGCCACCTGGCTCCAGGCTTTTTTTCTTTGGGTGGCAAAGTCGTCGGGATGAGACGTTTTACTTTCCCATAAACATCTCCAGTAATAACTTCCGGCTTTTATTTCTGATGCAGTCAGGGCTGTCTCATGAGTGTGAATGGATATTTCATCTGGGTACACACGGATCCAGAGTTCAGTTCCGGAATTTGCAAATCGTGTTTCCAGGCGCAAAGGAAGAAGAAGTAGCGGATTGGATTCTTCAATTTGCAGCAATGGATCCGTTAGCGTATCAGCATATAACGTTGAAGTGGAAACATTTATTTCCCGTTGTGTTTGTTTTATACGGATGCCGATGAGCTGTAGTTTCCTCCTCAATATTATGCTGTCTTGGACTGCCAGCTTTTCTAGGAGCAGGGCTTTTTCTTCTTTGTGTTGCGCTAATATTAACTTCTGATTGTACAGGTCGGTTATGCTGGTTTTGTAATCGCTCATAATTTAGAAAGCATCTCCCTTGCGTGAATAGCAATCATTACCGGTTTTTGATAGAGTATATAGGCCATATCGGCTGAGGTTCTTCCCCACTTCCTCTTCAGGGTTCCGTTGTCATTTTTTTCAGTGGAATTAAGACATTTTTCAAAGATGGTAACTGTTTTTTCAATCATTGATATTTTTTTACCCGATACAAGATCCCAGGAAGCATCATCCCAGGTAAATTTTTGCTCTGGACTGGTCGGCGGTAAGACCGGGCCGCTAATACCCAATCCAAACCTGGCCTCGCCTGGTGTTTCCTGCAGGACAAAGAACCAACCGGGATTGGTAGCATCTCCTTTTGCTTCCGCCACCGTCAGGTCAAAGCCGATGAATTTTAAATCTGCTCCGGCTTCTACTTTGAATGCAGGAAACTTAGGTTTCGAACCCGGTCTGATGCTCAGCTTTTTAGTCCTACCTTCCTCAGTTTCCTCATATGCCTCTGCAGCATAAATTGTAGTGTTCGGGAAACATTTTAACAAATCGCCTCTGATTACAAGAACCAGCTGTTGATCTTCCTGCAATTTACTCCTGGTGTTATGCTTGCCAAATTCATCGAGATATTCTTTATCAATTTCATGGTTCCAGTTTTTCCAGGTATGAATGGGGCTGATGTCTTTGAATTGTTCAACGATCTTCGCAAGATTCGCTGCTGGGTCGTAAACATTTTTAATCCCTTTTACATCCCAGAATTGTCGGAAGCAGCTTCCCCTCTCGTCGGTCGGATATTCCCTCCAGCGCATTTCCTGGTTCATAGCTACATTAACGCCTACCATGAACGCTTCGATAAATTTCCGGTTTGGCTCCATTATAGTGACAGAGTTATTAGGAATAAGATGGATATTTGGCGCAAGCCATTCTAAGGAAAGCTCTTTTAGTTTTTCAACCATCGGATCTTCGAAATCCGGGTACGCTAACGCCGCCTTAATTTTCAACGGATCATTGAACCAGTTTGCTTCCGGCATGTTCAGGGTTTTTGAAAGCAGTCTTGTTATAGTAAGTGAAGGATTTATATTTTCTAAGAGGCTGTGGTGAATATCTTTTTCGCATGGCTCTTTTGCAGGTGGATTTTCTAACATCGCGGCAAAACTATTGAACGCGTGGTCAAAATCCTGGGATTCGTCAAGAGGCCGCCGATCATCAAAATAATGGTGAAAAGTAAAGTCAGTGGGCCGGTTAATTACAAGGATATGGTATTTATCATCCAGCAGCGTAAACGGGCTCGAGGTCCTTTCTATTAAAACTTTCTTCAAAGTATCCAGATCAAGCCGCGATCCATTTTGTTCAAGCTTTCGCCTGAACGACCCTCTCCTGCTGGTAAGCCGCCTGAAAGCTCCTGAATAAACCGAACCATTAAAACAACTCATCTTGAATGCCTGAAAAAGCGTGCTTATCGTATCATTAGCATTCATCACTTTTGACTTAACATGCACAGGTCCGGCAAAGGCAATCATTTCTTCAAATGGCAATTTGAATATATTTTTTTCATACAGCAGTTGACAAATCGCCAGTGATGTATTCGCAGAATCAATTATCTTGTTAGCTTCTACAATACTTTCGAGCTGTTCCCAGGCTTTGTGCAAATACAAGTCCTGGTATTTTCTAAACACCTTTGTACCCAACCCTGATACAGCCCTGTATGCCGGGTTGCGGTTAAGCTGGTGGATCCAGGTTTTTTCGTCTAATGAAAGCGTCTTTTCAAAGATGTGTTTCTGACCATAAAATGGAGGAGTTACAACCGGGTCTCCTACGTATATGTTTAGCTCACCATTTTCTGTCTTCACATAAAATTTGTCAGTTCTACCATCACTGATTTTTATGTCTACAATGGTTTTGTCATAGTTGAGAGTTAGTGAAAGTGAATTTGTTTCATCAGTCATTATTATAGTCTGATCGTCATCGATTTTTTCAATTTTCACGGGTTTTACCCAATCAATAATAAACTTATTTTTTAAAAAATCTATGAGTTGCTCACTATCGTTTCCGGGGATTTTGTCCCAGCTAAACAAATACGGTAGATCCAGTAGTTGCTTTATTCTTTTTTCAAAATCCACCAGGTTAGCAGCTAATTCTTTGCTAATACTAACCGATCTCATGGATTGAGGGGCTCTTAAAGCTCCTTCCATGTAAAGTGTAAATTCATCCTCGTAATCGGGTATCCCAAACCCCGGCTTACTGCATTCAATTGGCTTTTTTCCAACCAGTGGGTCTATTGTTTTAGCTTCAAGAAGAGAAGCGAGGTATTCAAAATCCATTTCGTCAGCAGTGCGAAAAAACCATTCATAATAAACTGGAAATATCGTTTGTGGAGGTGTAAGGCCCCAGGCAGGATCCTGCGACTTGACCTTCTTGATAATATCTTCACTTTTACCCAGGCCGGCCAGCCTTCCGCTTTCAAAAGTGGGAATCACAAAGGCGTAATACCGGGTATTAGCCTCCAATTTCCGTGGGCAAATCAACCGGCTGATAATATGGTCAGAAACGGTCTTGTCCGAAGGAAGTGTTGAAAACTCTAATTCTTGAACGTGTGCCCAAAGCCAGGTTTCATGGAAGTCTGGCAGAATTGCTTTATTAGTCAATTCAATCTGGGTAAGAGGAACAACAATTTCATTTCTCCTAAATTCATCTTCCTTCAAAACGATCAGAGATATCCATGGTCTTAGTTTTTCACCGTCTGCCCTGGCTGGAGAATAGCGCCAGGGAAAGTCTTCTTCATAAAATTCAATATGTGCAAGGAGGTTGGAAGCAAACGTAGTACTCCAGTCGACCGGCTCAGTGCGGATCACCAGATCCTTGCTAAAGCCAATGACGTCCGCAGGACCAACGATCATAAATTCTTTTGTTCCAGCTGGCTGATTATTGACATTCATCTGTAGAGATAATTTTGCCCTTCCGCCTACAGTTCCTCCCCGGTCAAGTGTATCTTTATCGGTGATGGTATTTCCTAATCCTTCTCTTAACCAGGGAAGAAATTGGTATTTAGGTAAGTTAATTAAGCTCATATTTCCTGGGTTGATAGAATTAAAGTCTCATTTTCATCGAATTCCAAACGTTTGTTGTAAGCTTCCGCCTGGTTGCCGAATTCTTCTGTTACAACTTCGCTGAGGTCAGCCTTTTTAGCCACAATGTACCTGGGCCGGTTTATCGTAATTTTCGGTGGCGCCTGGTAAGACACACGGGTGTTCTCCACTGAAAGTTTGGATTTCGCTGCTGCTCCCCCGCTGGCCAGGAGGACAACTTGATATGGGTTCAAGAGAGAAATCTCTTTCTTTTCTGCTATCTTTTTATTCCTGATATAAATAACCTCGTAGTCAATGTCTTTCAAAACCGCAATCCCGGCTGCTGAGGAAGATCCAATGGTAAATTCTATTCCACTTTTCATCTGCTCGAAAGAAGGGCGGGAGAGTTTCTGGTCTTTTCCGATCTCAAAAAAGTTTCCTGGTGCAAAAGAATCATAAAGCTTTGTATCACTGACGGTTGCTTGCGCCGTAATGGAAAACTTTTTCGGCTCATCAACTCCTTTGTTACCAAAATTGTGGATAGCCACTTCCAGTGGAACCACTCGCTGGTTAAAAGACAATACCGTATTCGGGTGTACGATCATATTGTCCGGATCAGGCGTTATTTCACGCAAGCTTACTTTGGATATTCCGTTGATGACGGTGGTTGTTTTCCAGTTGGTATTCTTGGGTATTTCTTCTATTAACAGCTTTAATACATTCTCAATGCCGGCTGAAAGTTCTTCAATGGGATCTCCGAAGGTTTTATTAAACGGAATGGTGATCTCAAAAAACAACACCTTTGCGTGTGCAAAGCCCCAGGTGTGCCATGGATTCGGACCGGAAAGATTTCCCTTTACTTCAATTACAACATCAATCATCGGCCCGGTTACCCTGCCGGTGAGGAAAATAGCAATCGAGAAGAAAAAGGGTTTGAACTGTATCAGTGCGTCGAACCCGACTTCAGCCTGGGCAGTATAAGAACCACTCTTTGCCCAGAACCGCGCATGCGCCCCGATCTGGACGGTATTGGTTGTAAGGGCAAAATAGGTGTTAACCCCCAGTTTCACTTCTTCTTCGTTGATGATCTGTAGGCCCAGCCGTTCCATATGTTGTAATTCAACCGGAGCTTCCTTGAAATCCGGATGGAAACCGCCACTACTGAAAATGAAAACCGGGGGAAAACCCCAACCAAGCCGAACTGCAAACTCGCCTGTTAGCGTCATGGTAAGGATTCGTGAATCAGTAAGAGATGAATCCAGGGAAAGCATTTTCTTTTCAAAATCGATAATGCCGAGGAAATTGATCTGGAGTTTTAAAATGGCATCTTTTGGATCGGGCAACTGCAGGCGGATAACGCCGAGGATCGCAATGATTATCGGCTCCGGTATTTGAATGAGGATCCCGATTTCTGCGGTTACTAACGAAGCTCCCCAACCAATCTTTACCATCGGTCCGATCAGGAAATTATTACCTATTGGAAAAACGTTTTTTAGGTCACTGACGATCTTTGTAATATTGGCTATGACATTTTTTGGAAACAAAATGCTGTCGAGTGCTTTGGTCTTAAGACCCAGCCTTAGCTCATCCCTATTAAATTCACGTTTGTAGCCGAATAATCCGCCCAGGCCATTTAGAGTGAACCCGAAGACCAAGGTGATTGGCGAAAACTCTGCAGTGATAATAACCAGTAGTGAAAATCCTTGTTGTTCGCCCGGAAGCTTCGTATTAATAATGGCAATCGCTTTGATAGCAAGCTTAATGGCTTTGATCTCGAGTTCAAGCGCGCCAATATATTCATCCGGTTTGATTTGTAAAAATCCTCCGGCTTTTACGGCGGAAGTATCAAGGGAAAGGCCGATTGCAGAGGGGGGTTTGAATCCAAGATGTACATCTAAAGGTCCCAGTTTCCCACCTGAATCGGAAAATAATAACTCGGTCCTTAACCCAATATTCTGTATAACTATCGTGAGCGGACCCAGTTCTCCTTTAACATCTGCGCCTACTTCAAGTGGAATTTTTTTGTTCTCAATCTTGACGCCTATAATAATATTCTGTATGTTAATCGGGCCAAGCTGGAGGTGTATGGGTAATAATATTTCTATACCACTGCTACCTTTAAAATAAAACTTTTTGGCAAGAGAAAATCCCAGTCCCAACCCGAAGGAAGCTCCAATGCCATCTTTAGGAAGTAGTTTGGTGAGAAAAGAATCACCTTGCCCGCCACCAATTAATAAACTGATTGTTTCAATATCTATATCCAGGCCTATATCCTGTCCGCTGGCTATCGAATCTACAAAAAGCTTAAGGGCAATTCCTTTAATAGATAAATGTGTACTTGACTTCGAACCGAATAAATATATTTCAGGAATCTGATTGTTCTGATCCTTTTTTTGTTTAGCAGTAAGATCTAGTTCAAAAGAACTTGCACTTAATGGGGCTAAAAAAATTTTTTCGAAAACTTCTAAATTGAGGGGAGGTCTTATTACCAAACCAACGCCAGCATCTAAAACGAGCGTGCTGCTGAAAGTTGTCAGCCATTTTGGATTTATCTCAAATTCAAACTGGGAAGTGCCCAAAAAATAAGGAATGAGCGCCAGGCCTTTCTTCGCATTTGCTTTAGCTTCCGCAGGTGATAAGTTGAGACCTAACTGTGCGTAGAGTTCGGGATAGTAACCTTTCTGAAGAACGGGAATTCTTAATTCCGGTAGCCCGGCTGTAGCATTGCCCAGGGCATTTTTTACTGTTGCGCTTTGTTCATAAATTCCACCCGCTATGCCCATGGCTTTCAGGAAGAGTTGAAAGCGGGTCAAAAACAAATCAGTATCAAACGCGGTGTTCCACTTGTAAATTTCATCAAAGACAACCGCAGGTTCGGTAAAATACCGGGGTATTTTATCCCAATATATTACGAACTGCCCATTGTCATCATTCAATATGCCAAGCAAGAAAAGTGTACCGAATATCCTTGGTTGCCTCTGATATAAGTATTGAAAGATTAAATAATCCACTACACGCTTTGGAAGTTCACTTAACGGTGGATTGCCGGCAGTTGAATAGTCGGCCAGGGCATTAATAGCCGTAACCAGATTATTAATCTCTGTAAAAGCGCTGCCAATTTTAAGAACCAGCGCTGTAATTGCCGTTTCTTTTTCTTCATCAGTATCTGCATTAACTAAATCTTTTGCACCGAGAATCACACCGTCAATCTCGCTAACTAGGGTGCTTAAAACGGGTAATACATTTGCCTGTGGCAGGGTATAACCCAGCTTACCAAAAAAAGAAACAACCATTTCGGCGGAGCTTAAAGACTTCACCGGACTAAGTAGGTAACTTACTTCTAATAGCGCTGTTTCCGTAAAATTGTTGGTTATCATTTAATCTCTTTAAATAATTACTTTAACTTTTGCATCAGGAAAATTCCCTGCATGCAAATGGTCGTTGTGCTGGGCATTATGTAAATGCGCTCCATCCAGAGGGTCAGCCATTCCGGATATCACCTGGGCAAATCCCCAATCTATAAAAGATGCAATGATTGCCCTCTTCTTGACCTGCGTTTCCAGGTACCTCGAATCTATACTGTCTCCGTTTGGGTGAGAGATACTTGGATAGCTGGTTGCATCTTCAAAACACATTCCGGTTGATTCTACGTTCATGTAACTTAATTCCGCCAAGACCCCGAGGAATGCTCCAAAACCTCCTGAGTTGGCATATCTTCTGGCAGTATTAAAGAATCCATACTTAATAACTACTGTTGTTATTGCATCAATTTTAAAAGAAAGATTCAATGAATCCGGCATTCTGATGATCTCCGCAATATCATTCACTGCCGGAGAATTAACCGGATATTTGATTACTCCGTAATCAGTCCCTGCGGCAGCAGGATCATCTCTGGTTACAATATCACCATTCGGGTAATAATAATTCCAATAAGCGTCCCCCCCACCGGGAGCAATATGATCACTGGTATAGCCGGGGGGTACATTAGCCACATTTGAAGTCGCAGCTAAATTCTGTCCGTTTGCTCTTTTCCGGGGTGTAAACAAATTGCATTCGCAAATCCAGTGTTCGTTACCAATTACATCATGGTAATAATAGACAACCTGAGTGCTCTGGTTATTTCTGATTTTTCCAATCCTTTTGTCTGCATCACTGAGATAATTATATTCATTGTCCTTCTCAAAGACCTCGTAAAATGTTCGGATGGTAACTCTGAATTTTTCTTTGGCATCTGTATTTAAGAACACACCTACAATTCCGTGCATCTTATCTCCAAAGTATGCTTCGCCCAGGCTGGACAACTGTACCGCTATTTCCAGGTTAACCGTTTTATTTGCCAGGGTATCTATATTAGTTGACCAGATGTCAAATGTAGCCCTGCTCTGTGGTCTTAGGTACAACTTAATAAATGCTTTGTCAGAATGATCCCGTTCCAGGTTTGTATAATGAGCGAATGAATGATGATTATCTTCTAATGCAGTAAATTGTCCGACAATTGGTTTATGCTCCTCAACCTCTGCATTATTCGCCATAAGGCCAATTTTATTGGTATTACCCGTCATCGTCGATGTTGAAGGCTTTACATGGCAAATTAATTCCTTCCCCTGGAGATCTAAAGTCTCAATTACCAGGTAAACCTCTCTTCCAAGAATGGCATCATATGGAAGATTCGCACCTGTACTATCCTTTTGGGGATATTTACTGTCAATCCTCTTGAAGAAACAAGTGAGGTTGCCATTTTTTTTGATTACCACTTTTTTTGCAAAATATGCATTTGTGATGCGTGGTAGGAAATTTAGTATTGTATAGATATAAGGTGACCACGCGTATTGTGCACATGTTTGAGCCGGCCTTCGGAATGCGAGTACCTTGTTCACCGGCCCCTCCAGATAGTGAGAGTAAATATTTTTTATAAAATCCTCCTTGGTTTTTATGCCATCCAGGGTCAAAAATTTCCAACCAATATCTCTATTTAAACATTCCTTGCAATCATTCTTCTTTGAGGCCTCAAACAAAAATTTGAACAGCATGGCAGAGAGT
This sequence comes from Candidatus Methanoperedens sp., assembly GCA_049301735.1. Taxonomy (GTDB): domain Archaea; phylum Halobacteriota; class Methanosarcinia; order Methanosarcinales; family Methanoperedenaceae; genus Methanoperedens. The sequence continues at coordinate 3,904 of JBAQLI010000003.1, read as the reverse complement.
CTTATGGCGGATTTCGGGAATCGGCTTAAATTGTAGAGATCCACCAGCTTCTTTCCATCAAATATGGCTTTTTGGGCTACAAGCCTTTCTTTGGATTCTTTTATTAGTTTTGCACTTTCTGTCTCGTTAAGAGTATAGTTGTCCAGATCGGGTCCGAATACCAGAGCGCGACTCAACATCTCATAAATCTTATTGGTGCTGGCTATATTCAGGAAGTCAGGTAGAAACTTTAAATCTGTCGTCATATCGCTTAGGAGGTGCAGCGGCAATTCACAAATGCCATTGTTCGTATTTTCAAATACGGTGCCCATGGTTTCAGATAGGATTAAGGCTTCTATCTCCGGATTGTCATGCCTGCCTACATCATAGTAAGTTTCATAGTAAGTCTTATCAAATAAAGAAACACCAAAATAAGTCAGCGTTTTGTAATATAATAGGCTTGCTACGTAGTTAATGAGGCTTTCTTCACCAGGGGCAGATAAAGTAACAGGCAAATTGTTCCATAAAATTGCGCCTTTGGGAAAATAATCTCTTACATAGTTTACCAGAAAGTTTGTCGTGTCCGGGTTTCCAATAAAGGACTTGTACTCCATATTTTGAGAAAACAGCGTATCAACTCCTATCATTTTTACAAACGCATGCCCTATCTCCAATTCTATGACTTCGATCCCTTTGGTCACTTTGCAGCTAATAGTTAACCTATTGAATTTTAAATCTTTGTTGACGTCAAGGAGCGATGGACCAAATTCCAGCATATATTCATTTTGCTTTATGACTCTAGCAGTTAGTGAGTGATTGTCCGTTGTTGAATTTTCGTCATTGTGCAGGATGTAACTCCAGGCAATAGCTGTGACCGTGGAAGTATTTTCAAGAAAAAGGACATATTTATTGGTGAACTTAATGGTATCTCCGATCCGAAGAGTTTTAGACAAATAACTTATTATGCATAGTTTATTTTGATTTGCCATTTTATCTTCACTGAATGCGTCACTCAAGTCAGATAACACTACTTCAGGATAATAATTATAGATTCGAGTAATGTCCATTGAATTCCTCCTCACGAAGCCCTCTCTTCATTAGGCTCTTTCCATCCACTCCATCAAAAAACATTTCTATGCCCGGGGCATAGAACCTGGAAATTGGATCTTTGAGGTGTGTTGCAATTTCCGGGGGGCCGCCTGTTGGATAAAGATCTTTCACTTTAAGGGATTCTATTGGTTGGAAGAATGTTGTGCCCAGTAGGAATTTATCGATAAAGGGAAGGTAGTTAGCTGAAGTAATATGCATTATCGGCAAAACAAATCTTGTTTGCATATCTTGTCTTTAGTCCGGTGAGTTATATAGGTTTCTATAGGAGTGGCCTTGGGACACCACTTTTGAGGGTCATTCCTTAATGAGAATAGCATGTCATACCACCCCGCAAATCCTTTACTTTGGAAAGTTACATTACTTTTTGGTAAAAAAGAATGGGGTGACATTTCGACACAAAATCCGTAATCCAGCGAGCAGAGACCCAACTATCAAAAGACTCTGCCCCTGGTGACAGCTTACGTACTAATAGGCCTATCTATCTGTCTGGAATTCTTATATCGACTCCGACCCAATTTTTCATATTTCTTGAGTTTTATTTCTTCTCTACAATAGTTCTAACAATTGTATTCAGCACGCTCAGCCTTGATGCCAACGTCGTATATCGACCATTTCGTGTAAAAGCGATATATGAAGCATCACTTTTGAAAAATTCACTGATTTGATGTTCGGCCGACAAACTCTCATCAACACTTTCTCTATGCAATACTGGCCGAAACAGTTCTTCTAATCGAACAAGAGTGATTCCTTTTTGTTGAGCATTCATTTCTATTTTTGCCCCAAGGTCAGATGCAAGCAATTGTTCAGCAAACAGTTCATTGGGTAATCCAGTGTTGTTATTGAAAGCAATAAATGGATTCTGAGTTGCAGCCCCTGTCGACATCCAACCCGGTAGAAGTGGAACAGGATTTACAGGATCCGCAGGATTTTTGGGTTCAATAAGTTCAAATTGCCGGAATATAGCCCTCACAAAATGAAAACTCCGCAAGTATTGCGGATGAGCTTGCAATAAACACCGCAAGAGGTCACTTGGATGACCCCACCCTAGAAAACATTTGTCAACACCACCATCCGTACCAACAAAAACAACTTTTTCGGGTTTCTTAAGCCTAACCGCACCAGCAAGCAAAACAAGCAATCGTGTTTCCCACCACGCCTGTCCCTTCTCAATATCGATTATGATGATATCACTTTCCATTGATTGCCTGAGTGATTCAAGGATTTCGATCGTACTGCTATCAGTTACAGGCCTTCCAGGGACACCGACATTGACAGGAACGGTAAACCCAGGGGATTCCATTCCGCGTACTTGAGAAAAATCAATTTTCATGCTGCCATATTCAATCACACCACCACGTTCGATGGCGACGTCAATTAATGAAAGCAATATTGGTAGCAAGCTGAATAACAGCACGCCAACGAGTATAGTTGTTTCGGAATCCTGGCTTGGCCAGTTGATAGTAACTCACAAAACCGCTAAAATGAGCAATAAGCTAACCAGTATAACAATGACCCAGACGAAACTTATACGTGGCCTAAACGGCCAAAACCTACGATCCATTTCACTCATAATACGCTCCCTTCTCTTTACAAATATGTGTCTTGATAAAGAATTCTTAAATGGTATTATATCTTTCTTTCTTCCGCTAAGAGCGTCGTATTCCTTGTCTTATTATCAGAGCTAGTCTCCCTGCGTTAGCCAATTAACTCAATACAAACCTTTGTAACAAATTATACAATTAAAATCACAAGCCTCAGCAACTCTGCTTATAACGATACAAATTCAAGTAATAACAATTTTACATTAGTTCCCCGACTTCATCCATCACAGTCGTTTTCAGTTTGTACCAATATCTTTCAGCTATTACATTATAGCCAGAGCATTCATCCACGTAACCGTCATCCCCATCCCCGCAACAAGCCCAAGGACGGCGCCGCAAAGATAATTATCCAGCTTTTCCAGGTATTCGATCAAAAAATACAGGGCAGTATAAAAAACCACTTTTATGAAGAGCATAATACTGAAATTATATCTTGTGATTACTCTGACGAGACCGCTTTCAGGCATTCCATTAATTAATGCAATGTAAGTTGTTGCCAGGTCTCCGATAAAATAAAAGATGAACCCGTAGATGAATAGGGCTTTATTGTTCTTGTTCATTTGATGATCTGTCAAGCAGTATTATCGTAAATTCTTAATCCCAAATTTTGAAAATGGCCTATTCAATATATCTCCTTCAAGAGTAATGTAAAGTATGGAACTTCCTATCCAATTAAAATTTTTATCTGCTCAATTATGATAGGTCGAAAATGTGATTCAATGAAGAAAATTGACGATTGCGTTAAAAATAGGCTGATAAAATTTCTCCGTAAAGATAAGATAGGTATCAGGAAATCTCTGTTAAGGTTATTCTCAGAGGAGAAGAGCTGTAATACTGTTGAAATTTATGATTCCCTCATAAAGCAGGGCTTTATTGTTAATTATAGAGCGGTCTCTGCTATGGTTGGACAGATGCATAGCCGACTTGGGATTCTACGATTCAATTTGACATATGAACATAATGTATATACTCTCAAGGAAGACTATTTTAGCATGGTTAAAATTGTTTTGACTCCTTTTTCAAGGTTGGATTCAATATCTCGGACAGCGACAACCATAAAGTGAATCCGGGAATTATAGGTAAACTTTTTATCTATGTAAATTGTGTAAATGATTATATGGAAAATAATTTAAAACTTTCCACAAATTACATCATAAAATCGTTATTTGAGCAGGAATATTACTATTTCACAGTGCGTGAGCTTGCGGGTTTAT
>JBAQLI010000002.1:0-11795 GCA_049301735.1 Candidatus Methanoperedens sp. | reverse complement strand
TGTATATACACTACAGAATATTTGACCGTTTATTATTCATTTTAAGAAAATAATAAGGATGCTGCGAAACACATAAATTAAAATATTTAGTTATATATTTAAAAAGTAACAAGTCTATCTTGACGCTCTGGGTTGCGTGGGGATAGCTAGCAATTAGCTTTATGGCGCTGGGTATCGACCCCCTTCCGAAGAAATACCGCTCAGAGGTATACACGCTGCCTTATTATCACTGCATTTACACTGACAACTCCAGGATTATCAAGCGGCTGGCCCCGATCAGGATATGATAAACTATATATCTGTGTATGTATACACAGATTATTATGGCAACAAAGACAATATCGATAAGAGAAGAAGTATATGATATTCTCACGAGCTTAAAAAAGGAGAAGGAAAGCTTCAGTGATGTTATATTGAAACTGACAAAGAAACGAAAACCAAATCTAAAAGATTATTTCGGCGGCTTGAAAGATAGTAAAGCCATAATCGAGATAAAAGAAGACTGCAAGAAAATAAGAGAATCTGCAAGGCTGCGAACGATATGATTGTCCTTGATACGACCTATCTCATTGATTTTTTTATCGGAATGAAAGAAACACTGGGAGCTTTTGAAATTAAGGATATTGGTGACCTCGATATTGCTCTTGATTTTGATTCAGATATTGCAACTACAGTTATAACATTTCACGAAATAATGTCCGGTGTTAAACATAAAAAAGTCAAAAAAGAGGAGAGATTTTTCAGAAGATTTTTTTCTGAAACACCGGTTTTAGATTTTGATTTTAAGGCTGCAGAAAAATCAAGTGAAATAATGGCAGGTCTCTTGACTATAGGAAAACCAGTTAATGCTCTTGATGTACTTATAGCGGGGATTGCTGTGACAAATGGTGCAGACAAGATTGCCTCGACAGATAAGAGATTTGATGAAATTTCAAAAGTAACTGGTTTAGAAATTCTTAAAGGCAAAAAAGAAGGGTAATACATCTTTACCCAATAAACAATCACCTCTTTTTGAGATCTTTCCACTTTTATTCTCAAATCTCCCCGACTGGCTCACAACGGGATCAAGCCCGGCAAAAGCAACCAGCTTCTTAACATTTGAAAATCGGTTCACATTCCCGATTTCACCAAGAATGGTCGGACCCAGTATATCGGCTATACGAACGCAGATGAACGCGGATTTATTACTACTCTTTCTGAAAATCATATTGATATCGAGGTTATTCGAGTCCCAATTACCCTTCGGGAACGGGAATCCACGTCGACTGCCACGCCAGTCGATTGCGTGCACACGTATGTCCGCAGGCATACGTGGACGTGTCCTCAAGGTATTTTTTTGATAAACGTACCATTGCGGTATTCCTCAAAAGCTATATACAGTTCCTCCTGCGTATTCATAACAATAGGTCCGGCCCATGCTACAGGCTCTCCAAGAGGTTTGCCCGATACAAGGAGGAAACGCAGACTTTTATTGCCTGCTGTGATTTTCACATTATCCCCATCTTTGAAAATTACCAGATGTTCGATGCCTATTGATTTTTTCTTATCCGCATCAAAAAATCCGCTTCCTTCGATCACATAAGCGAATGCCCTGTATCCTCTCTTGATACCATGCTCAAATTCCGAGCCAGGAGCCATCGTAATATCAAGATACTCAGGATCGACCACGATATCCTGTACAGGTCCTTTTGTGTTCCCGAATTCCCCGCAAATGATCCTGATCTTAACGTTTTTATCTGTCGTGACTTCTGGTATCTGTGACTTTTTTACTTCCCTGTATCTTGGTTCCATCATTTTATGAGTGGATGGAAGATTCACCCATAACTGGAAACCCCACATAAGCCCATTATGTCCTTTTGGCATTTCCTGGTGGATTATCCCGCTTCCGGCGGTCATCCATTGCACATCACCTGGCAGGATCACACCTTTATTTCCCATGCTGTCACCATGTTCCACCCTGCCTTCCAGCATATATGTCACTGTTTCAATACCCCTGTGCGGATGCCAGGGAAACCCGGCGATATAGTCAGCAGGGTTATCGGAATGGAAATCATCAAGAAGCAGGAAAGGATCCAATAAAGGCACTTCATTGAAACCGAATGCCCTTTTCAGGTGAACTCCCGCGCCTTCCAGTGTTGGTTTGCTACTTAATATGCTTTCAATCTTCCGGTTCATTTTATTGTCACTCCTTTTCGATAGTTTATATTTGGCTCAGGAGCTTATCTTTTTTTCCCAACAATATCTTGCTTTTGTTCCACATTCCATATTATGCAGGACTTAACTATTGATACTGAAATTGCTTTTGCTGGAATTTGTATAAGCTGGATTAATCGTGCTGCTAATCCTGATCTTATAGTCTGTTCCGCTGGCTTGAATCGCTGGAATTGTCCAGGTTTGTGAACCGTCATTCAGAGTGCTCGTCACAATCGTTCTGCTCAGGATACCTGATTTCAGGAGTTCTATCTTCACGTAACCTTTTGGATTCTCGGTAGATGTCCAGTTTATAAATCTGGTTGTTCCCCTTGTCCAGTTCTCTCCCCCATTCGGAGAAACTACAGTGAAAGATGGGATAGGGATAGTAAAGTTGTTATCGCTGGTGTCATTGTTTGAGGCGTTGATAGTACTCGTGATCTTTACTTTGTAATCGGTTCCTGGCGCCTGAACAGCCGGGATCAGCCAGGGGTGCGAACCATCATTCAGTGTGGATGATATGATCAATTGGTTCGGCTTACCAGGTTTTAGCAGTTCGATCTTCACATAAGTTCCAGGACTCTCGGTTGAATTCCACTTTATTGTTTGAATCGTTCCCCTTGTCCAGTTCTCTCCTCCACCGGGAGAAACGACTGTGAATGATGGGACAGGGATGGTGAAATTGCCATCGCTGGTGTCATTGTAAGCCGCGTTGGCTGTGCTTGTGATCTTCACCTTATAGTCACTTCCTTGCGTCTGTGCCGGTGGAATAAGCCAGGGATGTAAGCCGTCATTGGGAGTACTTGATATGATCAATTGGTTCGGCTTACCAGGTTTCAGGAGCTCTATCCTTACATATGCCCCTGGACTTCCGGTTGAATTCCACTTAATGGTTTTCGTTGTTCCTCTGGTCCAGATATCTGTGCCATTCGGAGAAAGGACTGTTATGGTTGGAACAGGAATCGTGAAGTTGTCTTCGCTGATGCCTGAGTATGCGGCATTGGTCGTGCTTGTGATCTTCACTTTATAGTCACTTCCCGGCGCCTGTGTAGCCAGAATAGGCCAGGGATGGGAACCGTCATTTGGTGTGCTTGATATGATGTTACTCTTCCAAACTCCACCTTTAAGAAGTTCTATCTTAACATACGCACCAGGACTGCCCGTTGATGTCCAGTTTATAATATGAGTTGTGCCTCGAGTCCAGTTTTCTTCACCGTTTGGAGATACGACAGTGATTCCTAGAGCAGATTTGTATTTAAGCGGCAGGTAGTCCACATTGGTAGTATTGAGCGAATATTTTAAATCGCATAATCCATCAATATTACTATCCGAACAGGTCTGGCTGATACCTGTACCTGATGGATTAGCCCAGAAGTTTCCTCCAAGATAAGAACCTCCAATTATGTTCGTGCCTGGTTTTTTAGTTATGTTCCAGGTGTTATAAGTTATTCCTCTGAAAATGAAATTGTTGGTATTATTGAAATAATTGTTGTAGATAGTGTTTTTACTGGAGAAGGAGAGTTCTATTCCATACTTATTCGAACTAAAGGTATTATTCTCAAAAGTATTGTTATCGGAAGAATATAATGATACTCCTGTTTCAGAATAATCTTGTAGATTGTTGGTTGAAAATTTGCTGTCCTTGATCGAGTTATTAGAAGAATATCTCATGAAGATCCCCCACCCACTTTGCTTAACCGTTATATTTTGAATTCGAGAGTTACTGGTTTCCCAGAAATATACTCCTCTATCCATATTGGACATTTCCAGGTCTTTGACTGTCACGTTATTGCATAAAATACAGTAGAATGTGCTTGCTTTTATTGAACCATCATAGATAGTGTTTCTTCCGTATTTTACATAATATATGGGTCTTCCGTTAGCGAGATTTGTTGTTTCAATATTGTTTCCATCAAAATGCGATGTTAGATTGCCGCCTACTCCAAAGTTGAAGCTGTTATTTTCCATAATGTTGTTGGAAGCCGTGGTGTTAAAGGCATAAACGAAGAACATTCCAGAGTTACTGTTAGTAACTTTGTTGCCGCTGATGGTATTATTTTTCGAAGTGTCATAGACTTTGATCCCAACTGAAGTGCTATTGGAGATATTATTATTGGTTATGTTATTGAAGTTGGAGGAGTTGAGGAAGATTCCAAGACCGTTTGAGGTGGCATTGTTAGCTCTGACCGTGTTATTATTTGAAATGACATTGATCCCTGCCCCTGTATTAGATCCAGCTCCTGTCGCAGTAAATCCCTCAAGTATAATTCTATCCGCAGAAAGTGTGATCGCACTTCCACTACCCCCCGCGTCTACCACAGGCTTCCCGATCCCGCGCAAATTCAACTGCCTGGTTACGTTCACGTTCTCGAAATAAGTGCCGCTATCTACTTGTATCTCATTGCCTGGGCTGGCATCGTTGATGGCCGCCTGGATGGTGGTGTAGTGTTTACTCTTGTTGATATTATAGACTGGTTTTCTTATGGAAAGCGGCAAGTAATCGATATTGGCACTATCGAGCGTATAACCTGAATCACATATATCATCTCTATTGCTATCTTCGCACGTTTGGCTGAAGCCTGAGCCATCTGGTTTTGCCCAGAAGTTGCCGCCGATATTTGAGCCGCCGATGATGTTAGTGCCGGATTGCCTGGTGGTGTTCCATGCGTTAATATTTGAGTCCCAGAATTCAACGTTATTAAGGTTATTGAAAATGTTATTGAATATCGTGTTGTTGCTGGAAGAGGTCAGAGAGATGCCGGAGCCGGAGCCGGACTCAGAACAAACACAGCCACTATATCCTTCACCGAAGTTAGAGTTGGCATTGTTGCCGTTGAGCTTGTTGTTGCTGGAAGAAGCCAGAAGGATGCCAGTGCCGATTCCATGGCCATCCGTAGAGCCTACCCCATAGCCGGAGTTAGAGTTGGCATTGTTGCCGATGAGCGCATTGTTGTTAGAAGAGAACAGAAGAATACCGTAGCCATAACCATAGCCTCCAGAGCCCATCCCAGAGCCGCCGCCGGAGCCGGAGTTTGAGTTGGCATTGTTGCCGTTCAGCATGTTGTTGTTGGAAGAGGATAGAGAGATGCCGTAGCCATAGCCTTCTCCTATCCAGGCGGAACCGTAGCCCTCATTTGAATTTGCATTGTTGCCGATGAGCGTGTTGTTGTTTGAAGAGGACAAGGAGATGCCGTAGCCGAAGCCGTAGCTTTCTTCAGCATAATCGGGGGCGGAGCCGGAGTTTGAGTTAGCATTGTTTCCACTGAGCGTGTTATTATTTGATGAGAACAGGGAGATACCGTATCCGTAGCTTGAGTATCCGTAGTCGTTGATTCCATGGTTTGAGCTTGCATTGTTGTTGCTGAGCATGTTGTCGCTGGAAGAGTATAGATAGATGCCGTTGCCTTGGTTTGAGTTTGCATTATTACCAATCAGAATGTTGTTGTTTGATATTACCTTGATCCCTGCCTCGCCACCCCCAGTCGCTGTAAAATTGTCAAGAATAATCCCATCTGCAGAAAGGATGAGCGCACTCCCGCTGCCCCTGGCATCGATCACAGGCATCCCAATGCCACGCAGGGTCAACTGCTTGTTCACATTAACATTCTCGTAAAAAGTGCCGCTACTCACATGTATCTCATCGCCAGGGCTGGCATCGTTGATAGCTGCCTGGATGGTGGTGTAGTAGGAACCATTGTTGATGTTATGGATTGGGCCTTTTGTGGAAAACGGCAAGTAATCGATATTGGTACTATCAAGAGCATAAGCTGATTCGCATATGCCGTCTAAATTGACATCGTCGCACATTTGGCTGAAGCCTGAGCCATCTGGTTTTGCCCAGAAGTTGCCGCCAAGGTATAAACCGCCGATGATGTTAGTGCGTGATTGCTTCGTAATGTTCCAGTTGTTAATATTTGAGTTTATGAATTGAACATTTTCAGTATTGTTGAAAATGTTGTTGTACATTACATTGTTGCCGGAAGATTCCAGAACCATGCCTAAGGCGTTATTCGATGCATTATTACCGTTCAATGTGTTATTATTTGAAATGATCTTGATCCCTGCCTCCATATAAGAGGCTCCCCCGGTCACAGTAAATCCTTCAAGTATGATCCCATCCGCGGAAAGCGTGATAGCACTTCCGCTGCCCCTTGCATCCACAACCGGCATTCCAATACCGCGCAGGGTCAACTGCTTATTAACAACTACATTCTCATAGTATGTCCCGCTTGTTACGATAATTGTGTTTCCTGGATTTGCTGCATCGATAGCTGACTGGATGCTTCTGTAATTACAGCCGCTTTGGCAGACTGTGCTGTATGTTAGAGCGAAAGTGAGAGCTTTCTGAATATTCAAACGTCCTCCGGTCACAGTCTTTCCATACAAAGAGGGGAGAGGATCAACACTTTTCATTAATATATCCTTAATTTCAAGATGGGTAAGAGAAGGGTTGAATGCTTTTAATAGTGCAGCAGCTCCTGAAACATGAGGTGCGGCCATAGAAGTTCCGCTAAATGAAGAATAGCCATTCCCCGGGACTGAACTGAGAATATCAACGCCAGGTGCCCCGATATCGACAGTCGAAATTCCATAATTTGAAAAATCGGCAAGATTATCATTCTTATCTGTTGCTGCTATTGACATGACGTTCGGGATATCATAGCCAGCAGGATAAAAGAGAGATTGGTCTGTATCTTCTGCCCAATTTCCCGAGGCTGCCACGAAAAGAATCCCGGCATCATCAGCAGCTTGAATCGCCGCTTCTAATGCTGATGAGTATTCTGCTCCTCCCCAACTGTTACTCATTATATCAGCGCCCATCATTGTTGCATAGTTTATTGCGTCAATTGCATCTGAAGTCCAACCAGAACCTCCATCATCTAAAAATTTCACAGCCATAATATTAGTATTCCATGAGACACCTGCGACACCTTTGCCGTTATTGCCAACTCCCCCAATTGTTCCAGAGACATGGGTTCCATGAGAATCCCCATCCATGGGGTCATTGTCGTCATACGCAAAGTCCCATCCATAATAATCATCCACGAAACCGTTATGATCATCGTCTATTCCATTACCCTTTATTTCTCCCGGATTGGTCCACATATTGCCTGCAAGGTCTTCGTGAGTATAATCAACACCGGTATCAATTACTGCAACAATCACTTCTTTAGATCCTGTAGAAATGTTCCATGCTTCGGGTGCATCTATATCAGCATCAGGTGTGCCTCCGGTCTGGCCTGTATTATTCATAGCCCAGAGTTCATTAAAACGCAAATCGTTTGGAGTTTTGAGTGCTTTTACTATGTAATTTGGCTCCGCATCCTCGAATTTATCGGATAGAGAGAGGCCTTCAATAGTATTTTCAAGTCTTGACTCATCAACTCGTATAAGATGATATCCAATTCCAGGATAGTCTTTTATGAGAGTCATATTCTGCGACTTGTAGTAGTTTCTAAAATCATTTGTTGATAATTTGTTGGTATATTTGACAAGCAATTCCCCGGGTTTATGTTCACGTTTTAGTGATTTGATATCAAATCTGCTTCTTTTAACATTCACTTTTTCAGGAACATTTAATATTTTACTTCTAATTGTCCCTGCTTGTTGAGCTTTTTTTGAGATAAGACCAGCTGGTGGCACTTTGCTAATAAAATTGTCATAGATGTATAGCTTACTATTTTTCATCCTGACAATGAATTCATCGGTTCTATTGTCATTTATCGTTAAATTTACCTTTGTTTTTTCATCATTAAGTTTTAGGGAAAGAGTGTTTATTTCAGTGGAGACCAAAATAGTCTTACCATCATCGATTTTTTCAATTTTTGCTGATTCTGCCCACTCGATACGAAACACATTCTTTAGAATAATTATAAGTCTATGAGTATCATTTCCAGGAATATCATCCCAGCTAAACAAATACAGAGTTCTATTACTGAGGTTATTAATTAGGTTATTCTTACTCCTGCTAAGGTTATTTAATCGATCCGGAGGAATATTTCCCATCGTAATACCAGGAGGATATCTATGTGTTACCGTACCTACAGGACTGTCTATATGACTTATATTCCGTAACATTGCTGGATCATGTGAGGAATTAAGGATTATAGGGGACTCCCGGGCTACAGACGGATTAACAAGTGCTATCGCAAGAATACAAAATAAAAATATACTTCCAATTCTAATATTGTTATTTCTCAAATAAGTCATATTATCGCTTCCCCGCCACAGATGTAAATGCCAGCACCATTGTTCCAACCGCGATCCTCAGGGTGTACCCTTTCAAAATGTGACTATCAAATATCATATTACCACCTGAATCCACTGAAATGGAGGCTCCCAGCATCTTTTAAATGAAGCAGCCAAATAGATTTTAATGCTATGATTCTATATAAAATTATTGTTTTAATTTTTTAATTAAAATAAAAATGAGCATTATGATTATCAGAGCAGGTGGATTGTATGCCTGCCGGAAAACTCGCACCCTTACATCAGCACCCGATAATCGGAGATATCAACCCGTGGTTAGTGATATTTATATACATCAAATCCGAATCTAAGAATGTCATGGTTCACAATATTTATTTTTCAGTATGTGGGGAAGGCTATGGTCATTCAAGCAGGGATATGGCAATAGCCACGAAACTTAAAAGCGCCGGGGCCAATGTTCTCATGGGGAGTTATGGTTATGCGCTGGATCGCCTGAAAAAGAGTTTTGATTGTATTGAAATTGAAAAAGAATTCGAAATGACGGCAAAAGACGGAGCCTTTGACCTCAAAGCTACAATTTCGCAAAGTACGAATTCAGTATTTCATTATTCAAGAATAATATCCCAGGAAAAAAAGATAATGGAGGATTTTTCTGCAACATGCATAGTTGCAGATGGCAGGGGCGCCTCAGTTTTTGCAGCCTTCAAACTCGGGTTGCCTTGCATTATAATATCTAACCAGACAAGCATTGAGTCTTTTTTCAAGGAAAGTAAATTCCTGTTGAACCTTATCGGGAAGCCAGTGGATCTTACCCTTAAAACTACGATGGCACTTGCCGAAGAAGTCCTGATCCCTGATTTTGCACCACCCCATACTGTTTGTCTTAATACGTTAAGTAAAAGTCCTCATGTAATGAAAAAACAACGATTTATCGGGCCTGTAGTATCTGCTAAATACGAAACTTCGCAACCTGAACCAGCAGGCATAAAAAGTCCATTCGTCTTAACCATTCTTAGCGGGCATTCATTCAGCCTTCCCATCTTTAATGGAATATTAAAGATCGCAGACAGGTTCCCTGAGATAAATTTCCTGATATTCGCCAAATTCATAAGCGACAATATCCCAAAAAACACAACCATTGTGGGGTTTTGTGAAGATCCATCTCCGTATATAGCAGCAGCAGAGCTTGTTATTGCCCAGGCAGGTCACAGCACCGCCATGGAAATCCTGACACTTGGAAAACCAGCCCTCATTATTCCAATTAAAGGTCATATCGAACAGGAATATAATGCAAAAAGGATGAAACAACTTGGGATGTGCGAAACCCTGGATTACGAATCCTTTAACGGCGAAATTCTCTATGAAAAGATCAAACTTCTTTTGAATGAAAATGGATTCAAGGAAAAAGCGAAGTTATTTTCTGAAAATGCACGGGAAATGAAAGGATCACAGAGAGCGGCAGATATTATTCTTGAGTTATCGAACCGGATACAGTCTTATTAAAACGCACAGGTTTATTATCATTTAAAATAAGGGTCAGGAAGAAAATGTTACACAGGATTTATTTTTCAGTATGCGGGGAAGGCTACGGGCACTCAAGCCGGGATATGGCCATTGCAAAAGAACTTACAAGAGACGGTGCCAGTGTTCTCATGGGCGGTTATGGGTATGTGTTGGAACGTTTAAAATATGGTTTTGATGCTGTTGAAGTGGAAAAGGAATTTGAGATGGTAGGAAATAAGGGAGCTTTTGATCTAAAAGCCACTATATTTAAAAGTAAGAGCCAGGCATTTTCATTTTCAAGAATAATATCCCAAGAAAAAAAGATAATGGAGAATTTTAATGCAACGTGTGTAGTAGCAGATGGACGAATTGCTGCGATTTTTGCAGCTTTCAAACTCGGGATACCGTGTGTTATCATATCAAACCAGACAAGTATTGAACAATTTTTCTTAGAAAGCAAGTTCTATTTACGTTTCATAGGAAAACAAGTTGAATTTACATTAAAGACTACAATGGCGCTGGCTGAGGTTGTCCTTATCCCTGATTTCCCGCCCCCTCATACGGTTTGCTTGAAAAACTTAAGTAAAAGCAGGCATGTCATGAAAAAACAGGTTTTTACAGGGCCGGTCGTGTCCTTTGATGAAAGCGCAGGATCAACAGTCAATGATACGCAGCGGCCTTATATCCTTACACTTCTTGGCGGACATTCGTTCAGGCTTCCAATTTTTTCTGCGATATTAAAGATAGCTGACAGGTTTCCAGATATGGATTTTCTTATATTCACTAAATTCAAAGGAAATGATGCCCCAAAAAATGTCATAATAAAGGAATTCGCGAAAGATATTTTCAATTATTTGCAAAATGCCAGCCTGATAATAACGCAGGCAGGACACAGCACAGCAATGGAGATATTGACTCTTGGAAAACCGGCCCTTATTATCCCGGATGAGGGACAATTAGAGCAGGAAAACAATGCATCAAGAATGAAGGAACTTGGGGTATGCGAAACTCTTGAATATAGCGAACTTGAACCCAAATCTCTTTTTGAAACGATCAATTTACTCCTGAATGATGCAGGATTCAGGGAAAAAGCAGGACATTATTCCATAATGTCAAAAACAATGAATGGTTCCCGGAAAGCAGCAGATATGATCCAGGAATTATCAAACAGGATACAGTCTTATAGCGTCGGAGTCAAGGGGTAGAGAAAACTCAACGCCTTCAGGATTGAGATGAATCGTACCCCTTAGAATTGTAATACCTAACCCAAAAAAGTATTTGTTCAGAATAAGATTTAAGGGTTAGGCATAGTGATATATCGTATCAAAGACATATATAGATTTTTCAGAGTAAGTATGAGAAAATCATTTCAATTCAGGATATATCCTACTAAAAATCAAGAAGTGGCCATGAATAGAACACTTTCCACATGCAGACACCTGTACAATGATTCTCTTGCAGAACGAAAGAGGCAAGCAGAACTTAACGAACTGGAAAGAACATTTGGAGTAACTCTCTGGGGCAAACCGCAATGGTTAAACTATTACGATCAGGCCAATGACCTATCAGGGTCAAAGACTGATTTCCAGAAAGATGTATTCTCCCAGGTTCTCCAAAACGTCCTGAAAAGGGTGGATAGAAGTTTCAAGAATTTCTTCAATGGTTTTGGCTATCCTCGATTCCAGGGAAGGGATAGGTATAATAGTTTCACATATCCACAATCAGGTTTTTCAATCATTTGCAAATAAAAAACATGGTACAGAATCACCATCTTGCAAAATCAATCTCGGATGCAGGCTGGTATCAGTTAATGAGTTTCACGAAATCCAAGGCAGAATGCGCCGGGAAGGTAGTGGAACTGGTTAATCCCAGAAACACATCACAGAATTGCA
>JBAQLI010000001.1:0-4150 GCA_049301735.1 Candidatus Methanoperedens sp. | reverse complement strand
AAGGTGCAACAAAACCTCTTGGAGCGTGGGGGCACACTTAAATTAATCATTCATAGAATTTTTGAGAAAGGTATTTACCCTGTTCTTGGAGTAATAGTCCTCGATAGTTTATTCCAGCGCAGAACCTAGGTCTGAAAACCTTCCTCACTTCAAAGGGTATTCCATTATCTGATGTTAAAGAGATGAAGATACGCAAAGGAAAATTCAGTGTCAAAACGGATTCGGAGCATATCTTTCCTCTTAACGATATCGACGCATTCAGGAACGGTTTCATGCACTGTCTGCACGGACTTGACAGCTGAGAAAGCTGACCTCTCTTTTGGCGGCGTGGGTTTAAAGGAAGGATACACAACGATACTTGCCCGTACCGGGCTTGGGCTTGAACTTTTTAAAGATGCTGAGGATAGGGTGGTACATTAAGATTGAGCCACTTGAAAGAGAAGGGCTTGAAAGAGTTCTGCACCAGGCAAGAGCCAAGAAGGTGCAGATGTACATGATAAAGAGAAGGGTTGAAACCGGGGCCTTGCCAATTTAACCCTCTATCGTGGGCGGAGAATAACCGTACCATGAACCCTCCTGGCCCAGATGATACAATGCAGCTTCAAGAATCTCTTTGTGGCCTTTCTCAAAATTCACGAGCTTTAAAAAAAGGTCTTTGCTTGATCTAATGTCTGTTCTTTGAGCGCTATTTGAATATAATTCAATCGACCTCTCTTCAGTTCTGATCCCAATTTTCAGAGCTTCCTGTGTTTCGGTTATGGTCATCGGCTCAAGTGATTCTGGGAAGACCCGCCTGGCTTGTTCCCTGTTCTTTTCATCCATCACCCCTTCTTCAATGGGTTTTCCCGATATCTGCCGGTACTCTTTCTCAAGGAGTTGCTTGTGGTCCCCTTCATCCCTGGAAAGCCTTTTGAAAATCGATTTAGCATTTTCTTCCTCAACGATGTCGCTAAATATCGAATAGTATTCCTGGCCATAGATCTCGATCGAAATCGCTTCTTTCAGAATATCAAGAATATTGCTTTGATTA
This sequence comes from Candidatus Methanoperedens sp., assembly GCA_049301735.1. GTDB lineage: Archaea > Halobacteriota > Methanosarcinia > Methanosarcinales > Methanoperedenaceae > Methanoperedens. The sequence continues at coordinate 3,120 of JBAQLI010000001.1, read as the reverse complement.
TCCATATTATTCACCCATTAAAGGTTGATTATAAACGATAATAAAGATAGTGCAATAATTAAATAGTTTGCACACCATGCAATATTCTGGGAGTATTTATGGCAAAAAATAAATTGAACATACTTATCGTCTTCTACAGCATGACCGGAAATGTTGCAAAACTGGCAAAAGCGGTAGCTGAAGGGGCGAGGAGCGTTAAGGATACAGAAGTGAGAATTAAACAGGTTGAAGAGCTTATTCCCAATGAGAAGTGGAACGACATTATGAAGAAAGTGAAAGAAGAACTGAAAGATATACCAATTGCTTCAATGGATGATCTGGAGTGGGCTGATGGCATAGCATTCGGAACTCCAACAAGATATGGCAATATGACGGCTCAGATGAAGGAATATATAGATGAGACCGGGGTCCTCTGGCAAAAAGGCGCTCTTGAGAACAAGGTGGCAGGCATCTTTACAAGCACAAGCACCCAGCACGGGGGTCAGGAAACAACAATAATTACTTCGATGGTACCACTATTTCATCTGGGAATGATCGTCGTGGGAATTCCGTATTCTGAACAGAGGTTGTTCGAATTTGATTCGATATCAGGCGGCTCTCCATATGGTGCCTCTTCAATATCTGGACCGATGGCCGATAGATCCCCTACTTCCAATGAACTCGAAATTGCAAAAACACTTGGCAGGAGAATAGCTGAGGTTAGCAGAAAGATTTCAGGTAAATAAATCATTTTATTTCACTATCTACTTCGGGAAGAGGAAGGGAGCTTCTAACAGCAGAAGAAATAATGAAGCTTTGATTTAGAAACTTATACTGTTAAAGTAGAGGGGAATTAGATAACGGTGGACGTGGATTAATTTATGAATGGGTTATCGAATAATAATATAGGAGAGCGATATATCCCTGGAGTATGCAACATAGGGAAATCGGAAATCAAAAGAAGAAAACAGGCAGGGTGGTCAGGGTTGATCATCACAGTGATTCTCCTGGGTCTGCTTGTATATTTTGACGTGCCACGACCCTGGAGGCTTGTTATATTTATTCCAGCTATGATGACAGCGATTGGTTTTCTTCAGGCGCGCATGCATTTTTGTGCATATTTCGGCATGCACGGAGTGTTCAATTTCAGTCCTGATATCGGAAAGACCGATACAGTAGAACAGGCGGAGTTCCGCGCTATGGATCGCCGGAAGGCGTGGCGGATTATTACATACTCAGCAATTATAGGTGCTGTCATAGCTATCATATCCTATTATCTGCCTCTGTAGCCGCAACCGGAGAAGATTTCATGAAAATAATCAATAAGAAAATAAAGTCGAAGCTATTAATCCACACGGAGGAACATGAGAACTGTTGCTGAGATGTTTGCTGAAATGAAGATAATCGCTGACGAGGAAGGCTACCAGTTCAATCCGCTCAAGGAAGAACTGGATGACATCCTGCAGGGTCTGTGGGATAACGGAGCACAGGTACGGCTATCTTTCATGCCCTGCCGCTTAGCGAGCAGCTTGCTGGCAGATGATATGGACATTATCTGCCCTTGTAACTACCGCGACATTGATGTTGAGGAGTACGGTTGCTGCCTGTGCGTGCTGTATGTGAGCGATGACTGGATAAGCGGGAAGAAGAAGCATGATCCGATACCGGAGCGGCGCCCGCAGGAATATTATGAGAAAGGCTATCCAAGCATTATGGAACAAAAAGGAGCAGGAGGAAAAGAAATGGCTCAGGTCTATAGATGTACTGTGTGCGGTTATCTCTGCGCAAGGGGGGAACCACCCGACCTCTGCCCGATTTGCAGGGCGAAGAAGGAGAGGTTTGAGGAGTTTTAGATGAAGGCAGTAGCTTGGTCCCATATTGCATCAGGATTTCCATCAATTATTGGCGCTGTCACAACTTTCGTTGAGATGAGAGTACCAGCAGATCCTACAATTCCTAACGACAGATATATTATCACACCTATCACTGCTGATTTTAAAATATTGACTAACCCTATTTTCATTCTAGATTCCTCCAATTATATTTGCACTATGATTTTATCCCGTTTTGAACAGTGCTTAAATTTATGTTATCTGTTATAGCTTATAAATATGACTGAAAGAGCGATCAAATATAGAATGTTCTCAGATAACGTAAGTATCATTCAATCGGGGAAAACTCATAAAAATATCAAAATTATGAATGCTATTATTGATAACTATAAAATTAATCTCGTGCTCGGGCCATGGGGCTTCAATGGAGAAAAGGTTCAGATAGGGATGAGAGCATAAAAAGAGGCTATTTTTTCCTCCACCTTACCCCTTCCTTTGTATCCTCCAGTACGATACCCATATCCTCCAGCCTTTTTCTTATCTCATCAGCATTCTTGAAGTCCTTTCTTTTCCTGGTTTTTTCCCTCTCTTCAATAAGCACTTCTATATCTCCTGAGAGCACTCCTTTTTCTTTAAGCGTCAGGATGCCCAAAACCGCATCGAATTTGAGCATAAGTTCATAAACAGCCTTTGCGTTCTCAGCGCTCAAATCCTCTTTTTCTATGGCAGCATTAACTTCACCTACCATGTCGAAGATGGATGCAAAGGCCCCGGGAGTGTTAAGGTCGTTATCCATTTCGGTCTCAAAACGCTGTGCATGCCTGCTGGTTAGCATTGTTATTTCCTCATTACTTTTGGATTTTGAATTATAACCCTTAAGCCGTTCAACGAACTGATTTAACCTGTTAAGGATATTCGAGGCATGTCCGATAGATTCCCATGTGAAGTTAAGTCTTGACCTGTAGTGCGAGAATACGAACAAATACCGCAGAGCCTCTGGCCTGTAGCCTCTATTCATCACGTCTCTCAGGGTAATAATGTTCCCCAGGCTCTTGGACATCTTCTTGTTATCAACGAGCAGGTGTTCGCAATGCATCCAGTATCTTACGAATTTCTGCCCTGTCGCAGCCTCGCTCTGGGCTATCTCGTTCTGATGATGGGGAAAAATGTTATCTATCCCGCCTGTATGGATATCTATGGTAGCGCCGAGATATTTAATGGACATAGCAGAGCATTCGATATGCCAGCCCGGTCTTCCTTCACCAATTTCGGTCACCCAGAAAGGCTCACTCTCTTTCTTTTCCTTCCA